>CAZWEA010000077.1:3575-14876 GCA_964632635.1 uncultured Cocleimonas sp.
CTGCTTGCACCTGCTTTTTTAAGCATAGCGGCAGATATTTTCTGTTGTGATAATAGTGATGTTCTAAGTTTTTGGGCTCTGAGTAAATTGGTATTAAAACTATTGACAGAGGTACCTTTGTTATTGGCGACCATGATATCAATAATATGATATTGCACACCTTTATTGAGAGTTAAGCTCTCTGCTTGAATCAAATCATCGACTTTAGTTTCTGTAATTTGCTTACGCCTACTTTGGCGACGTTTACGTAAAGTATCTTTGTATAGCGTTTCACGAATGTTTTCACGAAAATCTTTATAATTGAAACCTTCACGTATTAAGGCTTCTCGAAATTGCTCCAAGTTTAAATTGTTTTGTTTTGCCACTGTTAGCATGGCTGAATTTAAAGCAACATCATCAATTTTTATTCCAACCGCTTTTGCTCTTTGTACTTGTATTTTTCCAAGGATAAGCTTTTCTAAAACTTCTTTTGCTAAAGCTTGACCCGTGAGTGTGGTTTTACTGCTTTGTTTTATTCTAATTAAAGAACGTCTTAATTCACTGGTCATAATCACATCATTATTTACAATAGCAGCAATTCGATCGAGTGCAACATCTTCGGCATAAGTATTGGCTGTAAATAACAGGGTTAGTAGCAAGATCATGGTGCTAGTTAGGGGCAAGGTTCTTGGGTTTCTTTTCATTTTATCAAAAAATCCATTTTCAAAATTAGTCATTATCATATCCGTAGATTTTATCCTTTATTTGTCGGGTCGCACTATTACCTATATTACCCAAACCTTTTAATTCAAACTCAAGGAAGATAGGTGTTTCATAAGTTATATTATCTGAAGTTAAGTAACGTTTCATCACAAGTCTTGTTTTCCAGCAACAATCTTGATATTCCAAACCTGCAAACACTTCTAAATTACGATGATTTTTAATGTCTTGGTCAACACTACTTACAAATGACCATTTATCATTTATGGGTAAAAATGTAGAAAAGCTCACTTGTTTAAGTTCTGTATCGAGTTTTCTGAAACTTAAGTTAGCGATTCTATTTTTTTCATCTTTATAATTCAAACGTAAATCAAGGCTAGATGCTTTTCTGCTTTCACTATTCAAGGTATTAATTGAAGTTAAACGAAAGTTATCATTCAAACGTCCAGATAGTTCTAGTACCAAGTCTGACCTTTTTCCTGTCTGAATAGTTCCACCAGGAAGTGTTACTTTTCTATCTGAAAAATTAATAATTTGCCCTATGCTTGCTTTAAGTAATTCTTTTCCATTTTGTCTATTTTGTATCCGTGAACTTAAGGCAAACGTTAACTGGTTTGTATCTGCAATTCTGTCTTTGCCTGTAAAGCGGTTTTCACGAAAAAGCAAATTACTTGTGGAAAAATCCGTTTTAACCGTATCAAAAACGGGAAAATCACTTTGATCTTTAAAAGGAGTATAGGTATAGAATAAACGGGGTTCGAGTGTCTGTACATATTTGTCTTTAATATCCCTATCAAAAAATATTCCGCTATCCAAAGTTAAAGTAGGTAGTGTTCGACTTAGACTGGTATTGCGATTATCTGAATCGAGGCTACTTAGTGAATACAAAGTATGTTGCAAACTAACTTTAGGTTTGAAATACCAAGCATCACTTCCCCATTTTTTAGATAAATTCACCTTTAAATCTGATCTTGTTCCTGTTACAGAATCATCTTTGTCAAAAAATGTGATTTCAGAATGTACGTCCACCTTAAGTTCTTTTGGTTTTGTCTTAGGGGTATAGGATAGTTTTAACTCGGGAAGCTTGGCATAGGGCGCATCTGCTAAATCTAACACCTGAAAATCTTCAAGCGCTGCACTTGCGTGCCACGCTTTATTATTATGGACAAACTCTAGGCGTCTTTCTAAAGCGGGACGTATACTGGTCTCAAGTGATGTCGAAGAGTCATCTATAAAATCTTTATCTGATACACCTTCTGCTTTTAAATTTATTTCATTCATATCAGAGAGTGTAGTGTGATGGTTCACAAAAAAGTAATCACGTTTTTCATTATTAAAAGACTCATCTTTCGGTATGAAATCATATTCAATGGAGCCTTGATGCTTTTTAGTTAAGTACCTTAGCTCTGTATCTATCTGATATCCTCGGTGTTTCAGTGTAGTTAGTTTTAGCGTCGCATCGTAATTAGGTGCCAGATTAAAATAATAAGGAATGGATATGCCTGCATTAGACTGAAGCCGAATACTTGGGGTTAAGAACCCTGAAAAGCGTTGATTATTTAAGGGGAATCGTAACCAAGGAAAATAAAACACGGGTACTTTACCCACTTTGAAAGTGACATTCTTGGCATTACCAATCTGTGTTTTGTTATTTAGTTTTATCTCTGAAGAAGCTAAGTGCCAACTATCAATCGATACAGGGCAGCTCGTATACGTTGCATCTTTTAAACGTAAGTTATCTTTATCAATTTTTTGGATTTGGCTACTTGTTCCATGAACTCCATCGTCTCCCATGGAGTATTCTGCTTGTTCTATGGTTCCCGTTTGTTTATTTAAATTATATTTTATTAATGGGCTTTTTAATTCGAGTCCCTGTGTGGATAGAGTCACATTTCCCTTAGCAATGACATGATTTGTGCTGCGATCAAATCTAGCAGTGTCCGCATTAAATTGTGTTTGGTTTTGTTGGATAGTAACTTTACCATTTAATACAGAAATCCCGTCAGGAACAATCGTACCTTGGTCTGCTTCTAGATAAATCGCATCAGGGAAAGGATGTTTACTAACTCCATTAAAAACCGGTTTAACAGCTGTACTTGCTAAACACTGTCCAAAGTTCGACGTATAGTCTGTTACTTTAGCGTTTGATATTGTTGAATAGATAAGCAACCCTATAAATAGGAGTGCTTTCATGTAGGGATATTTGATCACGTGGAGATTATACGATTTATCAATAATGTTTTTCTAGTATTACTAAAAGTAATTTATCTTTTAAATCTAAAATATTAAACTAATTACTTGAGATCTCCGCATAACTCAGTGGTAAAAGAAAAATGTGATAAAACCTGTCTGATTGAGATGTGAATTTGCGGCTAATAGCGGGCTATTGGCAAGATTCACAACAATATGCTGACTAGGTTAATGGTTGAGGGTATTGATACACTTCAATTTGTGGATGAATTTGTAATAAAGTTAAATGTCCCAAGTCATCCTCTTCAATATAAGTAGCTCCAGTATCAATATAGTAAATGTTTTCAATGTGCAAGGGTTGACTCATAGGGGTATGTCCCATTACAACAAGATCTATTCCGTCAATTGCATCTGTCTCTCCCGTTGATTTTATGTATTTGTATCGGTTTCGAGACCACATTAAATAATCACGGGTTTCATCATCTTGATGTATTTGTTGCACCATTTTTTGCCATGAAATATTCACAGGTATATCAGCGTGCACTATCCCTATTTGTCCTGTATCACAGGTGATTTCAAATGCTACAGGTAGTTCTTTTATACGTTCCCGAATTTCTTGCTGCATATCAGGTGTTATGTCTTGCCACCAACCACCACCATACTTGTTTATCCAGCTTCGGTAGTTGGTCTTTCTGTGACGTGCTTCGATTAACATCATTTCATGGTTGCCTTTAATGGAATGAAACCAAGGCTTATCTAAAAACTCAAGAACACGATGTGATTCTGGGCCACGATCAATTAAATCACCTACTGCAAAAACTCTATCTTTTTCAGGGTCAAAACCTATTGAGTCGAGTTGTGACTCAAACAAAGAGAACATGCCATGTAAATCACCAACTACAAAATCACGACCGCTGAGATTTTTATTAAAATATTTAAAAGGAAATTTATGCATATGTATTTTTATATTATTAAATTCTAAATCTAAAGTTGAGACCTAAGTTATGCTGAGGTCTCAAGTTGTTATTTTAGGAGGTAACTATTGCAGTAAAAGTGATAAAATAACAATTATTTAAGAGCTTTGCTTAAATACTCGATAAAGAGTCGTATCTTAAAGATGTAATAGGGAATGGCAACAAGTAAACAATATGGAAAATTCTATTTCAACAATACCTATTAGCTCATTACTATTGATTTTAATCCCTGTCTTTGTCGTTATTTTAATACAATATCAGTGGTCATTATCTTATAAAGAGTCAATTTATGCTGTATTAAGAATGTTAACTCAGTTGATAATGATTGGATATTTATTAGGATACATTTTCAACTCAGATAGTTTTTTATTGGTTTTTCTTATTCTACTGATAATGATTAGCCTTTCTAGTTGGATAGCCTTAAGGACAATAAAACAAAGAAGAAAGCAGCAATATTTTTATGTTTTAATCTCGATAATAATTGGTGGATCATCTACTTTACTATTAGTGACACAGTTCGTGTTAGATATTTCGCCTTGGTATAAACCTCAGATTGTGATTCCTTTAGCAGGAATGATTTTTTCTAACTGTATTAATTGCATTAGTTTAGCAGCTGAAAGGTATTATGAAGAAACTCAACATAATGATAATTTATCAGCAAGAAATATTGCTTTTAAAACGTCAATGATTCCAGCAACTAATTCTTTATTTGCTGTTGGTTTAGTTGCTATACCTGGAATGATGACAGGGCAGATATTATCAGGTGTTGATCCATTAATTGCAGTTCGGTATCAGATAGTTGTCATGGCAATGTTATTTGGAGCAGAAGGTATTTCTAGTGCCATATATCTTAGTTTAGTTTATCGACGATCTAAAGACGTGTCATGATTATTAAAAAACCTATTGATTAGAATTGTTCTTATATCAAGGATATTAAAAAATAGAATCATTACGCTATAACTAATTATTCCCACGGTTAATTGTAATCCCAGCCAACTCCAACCTCTAAAGTCTTTTAACCACCAAAGGGCAAGCCCCATGACTGTGGTTGCAATAATGATTTTAACAAATTCTTTATAAGGAAAAGGCAGTGTAAAAAATTGTCTTCCATAAATACCACTAAATATAGCACCTATTATATACGCACTTAAGGTAGCGATAGCAGCACCATGCATGCCCATTGTTGGGATAAGCCAAAAGTTCAAACCAATATTTATAATCGCTATAGCCGCAGCAATTTTAACACTAGCAATGGTTTTATGTCCCAATTGAAAAGCTAGGTCAAAATAGAATACTTGGAGTCCCATTAACAATATAGCACTGGTTATCCATGGCAAAAGAAAGATGACCGCAGGCTGAAACTCTTTATCAATAAGTAAGTAAACCAGATCAGGCCCAACCATATTTAAGCCTACTACTGCTGGGATCGAAACACCTAAAAGTAAAATGACATAATTATTAAAATAATCCATCGCTACTTCTTTACTCTCTGTATCTAAGAGTCTGATAATGACAGGATATGCTGCAATATTTAGTGCCGACATTATCATAATAATTGAAGAGCCTGATAAGTCATAACCAACGGCATAGAGACCTGCTTCCGCTTTGCCTTGAATTCCAGCAAGCATAAAACGATCTGTAATTTTAGTGGCTTCCTCTACTAAAGCTGCTGCTGCTAGTGGCATGCCATACATAAATATTTTCTTAAATAGTCCGCTTTTATAGGATTGTTTGTTTAAGGGTATCCAAACCTTTCTTATTTGAAATAGGGTGGGAATTAACGTTCCTATGGTAATGCCTGTAATGACGCCCGAGGCACCAAAGCCTAATAATGCAAATATTGCGCCACACATAAGTGCTGATATCGAATAGGCAATAGTTAGATAGGCATAATTGCTAGGGTCTATTTTTGCACTAAATAAGTTTTGTGTAATGACAAATAAAGCAAGTGTTAGCACCAACAAATAAGTATTCACAATCCAAATAGCCTCAGCTTTATTCCAATATAGGATAAGGCTGACAATAGCGACAATGGTTAGAAATATGAAAATCCTAAAATAAATCGTCGCTAGTGTGGTGATGAATTCTGTTTCATTATAATCATTGCTAGACCAATACCGCAAAGTACCAGCGGGTAACCAATTAAATACGACCGTGCTTAGAAATACTGCTCCTGTAAAAATAAGCGTATAGAGCCCATATTCCTCTGGTGTTAGCCAATGTGTATAGAGGCTCAATGCAGCAAATGCCATTAGGCCTGGTATAAATTTTGCGAGAATATAAATGCTACTGTGCTTGAATAACATTTAATTATATTTCCGTTTACTACTAAAAGCGTAGGCATGGATTGCAAGCATGGTTAAAGCAAACCACGTTTCTTTGTGAAAGTGGGTGTGTTGGGTAATCTGACTCACCAGTATCACCATGAGTAATGCTATTAGAAATGATTTTTGGTTAAGAGGAGTTTGTAAGGTGTAGTATAGAATTGAAATAATTAGAAACAAATATAAACTCAAACCAACTAAACCATTTTCTGTCAAAATATGGATATAAGTATTGTGAGCACTATCGTACTGAACATGCTCTGTACTCAATACAGATCCAAGACTACCAATTCCATTGCCAATTATTGGTGCATTTTTCCATTGATTTAATGAAGCTCCCCAGATCACAGTTCTACTATTTAATGTTCCACTGGAAATAGACTTTCCTGAGGTAAATATTCGATCTACAGATTCTTTTGGAGCTAAGGAAAATACAAGCACAACTGACATCATAAACAGCACTAGAATGGATACTTTAAGTTTTAATGATGACTTTCTGTAGGTGAATAACCAATAAGCTACACCGATTATAGCCACGATTGCAGCAGTGCGCGTACCCGTCAAAAATACCGCGTAAACGATTAGAGGAACAGCGCCTGTGTAAATGAGTTTAAGCCACTTATTTTGATAAACAGTAACAAGATATGCTGCCATTGGAATGGCAAGGGTGATCATAATTGAAAGCCCATCTACTTCAAAATTAGGAATCCCATAACGTTGATAATAGTCAGATTCAATCCCATTTATATAGTTGTAAACAATAATTGATGAACCGATGCAAGTACCGAGGACATAGCTTTGATAAGCCAACATCATTTTTTGTTTACTATCTATAATTAATGTCACTAAGAAAGGAATTAATAACAGTTGAATCGTAGTAAAAAGAAAAGGTTTACCTCTAACCAAATCTGATGACCACATCAGAGATACCAACATCCAGACACCAAAAAGTGTTATGAATAAATGGAAAATATTGTACTTTTTATGAGTGCCATGCATAACGAGTACTAATGCAGCCATGCCAAAAGCACCCAGACCAATTATCCGAGTAAATCCATCCCATACAGCATTTCCCCAAGGTATTGAGAAAATAAAAAGAAAAGTGAAAAAAAGAGCCAGTTTTTTAATAAAACTGAGGTTTTTAATTTTCTTTTCTGCAAATTGATTTGCGTAGGAAAGTGACTCTATCTGCGACATTGAATTATTATTATTTTAGGATTACATAGGGAGTAAATCCTATTTTAAGCGCTGTGTAAATATTAAGCAGATAAGTTGAACGTATTTTTTGAATAAAGGCGATATTTTATAGAATTAATAGTAATAAAAAAATGAATTATTAAATGAAGATACGCTGTTTAATGTAGTAGTTGTATCTGCAAGAGAATTAAAACCTTGTCCATCAGAGGGTTTCAAGCTACGTTATCCGACTTACCACACTATATAAAATCTATATGGCACCCCCACCTTATTTAGAAGATTGTAATTAGCTTCTCAATTGTTAAAAAAAGGCGGGGGTGCCATACATACTAACTATCATTGTATGCATGGCATGATTTTATATGTAGTGTTAACTAGTTTATACAGCAGCTATAATCTCGCTTTCTTCATCGAAAACAACATCTGCACGAGCAACAGCATTTAACACCGCACGCAAAGATGCACCGACAATGTCTTCACTGCGACCTGCGCCACAAAATCTTTGCCCATCAATATTTAGCTGTACATAGGCCATCGCTTCAGACTGTTCATTATCACCTAAGGTATGTTCATTATAATCGACTAACACCAGTTTGTTTTTGATTTTACAACCAATAGCACACATAAAGGCATCCAATATTCCTCGTCCTTCACAGTTGATATCAATCGCCTTACCTTCAATTAATAATGTTGCTTCAAGGTGGTCTGAACCTTCTGCACGCGTAGCTTGATAGCCTAGAACCGTTATTGGTTTTTCAACATTAATATAGGTTGAAAGAAAGATTTCATGAATAATATCTGCAGATACTTCTGTGGCACTATCTTCAGCATGCTTTTGCACATAGGGGCTAAAATCAACCTGCAGCCAGCGCGGTAACATCAAACCAAAATCTTGCTCTAATACATAGGCAACACCTCCTTTACCCGATTGGCTATTAATTCGAATAACTTCTTGATAGGTGCGCCCAATATCGCGTGGATCAATCGGTAAGTAAGCGACATTCCATGGATGGTCTTTACCATTTTCAGCACGTTGGCTTTCATCAATTGTTAAACATTTATTAATCGCATCTTGATGGCTCCCTGAAAATGCAGCGAATACTAGCTCGCCAGCATAGGGGTGTCGTGGGTGAACGGATAATTGTGTACAGCGTTCAACGGTACTTATTATACGATCCATATTAGATAGGTCTAGTTCAGGGTCTATTCCCTGACTGTAAATATTCATCGCTGTAGTAACGATATCCATATTGCCCGTGCGTTCACCGTTACCCAATAAGGTTCCTTCAATACGATCAGCGCCTGCCATAATACCAAGTTCTGCAGCTGCTACACCACAACCACGGTCATTATGGGTGTGCAAGCTAATTGTTATGCAGTCACGGTTGGCAATTTTGTCGTTGAAGTTTTCAATTTGATCGGCATAAACATTGGGCGTTGCCACTTCGACTGTGGCGGGTAGGTTCAGAATCACTTTGTTTTCTGGGGTAGCTTGCCAGACATCAACAACAGCATCACAAACCTCTATTGCATAATCCAACTCAGTTTGCGTAAAGCTCTCAGGTGAGTACTGAAATTGCCATTCGGTTTCAGCTTGTTTAGCTGCATACTCACGCACTAACTTAGCCCCATTTACGGCTATTTCTTTGATCTCTTCACGAGACTTTTTGAAAACTTGTTCGCGTTGAATAGTAGAAGTGGAGTTATACACATGCATTATGGCACGACGTGCGCCTTTAAGGGACTCATAACTGCGCGCGATTAAAGCTTCACGCGCTTGAGTTAGCACTTGAATAGTGACGTCCTCAGGGATCAAATCTTGCTCAATTAACTGCCGTACAAAATCAAAATCAGGTTGTGATGCTGCGGGAAAACCAACTTCAATTTCTTTAAAACCAACATCGACTAGAAGTTGAAACATCTCAAGTTTCTGGCTAGGATTCATGGGTTCAATCAAAGCTTGATTGCCATCGCGTAGATCCACACTACACCAATCAGGTGCGTGTTCAATAGTTTGATCTGGCCAGCGGCGGTCACGCTTAGCTATGGTTGGAAAAGAACGGTATTTCTTGTGATTGAAGCCTGACATTAAATTCCCCTAGTATTCTGATAGTGTGATTTTAATGTAATTTTAAACAATTTCTTATAGTGAAACACTGCTAATTATCTATTGTATTAGCAGTATCACGATATAATATATTAATTTATATGTTATTATTAGTGAATAAAACCAATGATAGTAATTTTATGAGGTTCTTAGCATGATAGAACTAGATCGAATAGATAAAAAGATATTAACATTAATGCAAGCTAATGCTCGAATTAGCAATATAGAACTTGCCGATCAAATAGGGCTATCCGCA
Organism: uncultured Cocleimonas sp.; assembly: GCA_964632635.1. Classification (GTDB taxonomy): domain Bacteria; phylum Pseudomonadota; class Gammaproteobacteria; order Thiotrichales; family Thiotrichaceae; genus Cocleimonas. The sequence continues at coordinate 13,323 of CAZWEA010000077.1, forward strand.
ACACCTTGTTCTCGTCGAGTAAAGCGACTGGAAGAGTCAGGTATTATCAATTCACATGTCACCATACTCAATCCTGAAGCACTTGGGCTTAATTTGACAGCGATCATCGGCATATCCATGGACAGACACACGCCCGATCGTTTTGAACACTTTGAAAGTGCCGTGGTTGATATGCCAGAGGTGATTGAATGTAGTGTGGTGACGGGTCAATCTGCTGATTTCTTATTAAAAGTTGTGGTTAAAGATATGCGTCATTATGAAAAATTCCTACTCGGGCAGTTAACAAAACTTACGGGGGTGACAGGAGTACATTCAAGCTTTGTTTTAAGGCAAGTTGTTAGTAAAACAGAGCTGCCTTTAGGCTAATGGTTAATATAATAACTCACAGCTTATAAGCAATTATGATAAAATTATTCATACTGAACGTAAAAATCAAAATAAGGATTTACTATGCAACAAACTGATCAACAAGCCATGGAAGTGCTAAAAGAAGTCGCACTACAAGGTGTAACAGAACAACGTAGAGCAAGACGCTGGAGTATATTTTTTAAATTTCTAATAGCTGCCTATTTAATAGCTGGACCTTTACTTTATTACATCGCTTTAAAAGGTGGTGGTATTTCTTCTAAAGCAGAAGAATATACTGCTGTAGTGGATATAAAAGGGGTAATTTCAGCAGATTCTGAAGCTGGCGCTGACTATATTATTCCGGCTTTGCGCAAAGCGTTTAAAGATGAAAAAGCCAAAGGTGTTGTTATTCGTTGTAATAGTCCTGGCGGTAGCCCTGTTCAGTCGGCTTATATTTACGATGAAATCCGTCGCCTCCGTGCCAAGTATAAAGACAAACCTGTTTATGCTGTAGCCGCTGATATTTGTGCATCAGGTGGTTATTATATTATCTCAGCAGCAGATAAGATTTATGCTGATAAAACCAGTCTTGTTGGTTCGATTGGTGTGCGTATGGATAGTTTTGGTGTGGTTGATTTAATGGAAAAGGTAGGGGTAGAAAGTCGTCAATTAACGGCAGGTAAACATAAAGCGATATTGGATCCGTTTCATCCTAGAAATGAAGAAGAAGAAATTTTTCTTAAAAAGATGTTAGCGACTACCCATAAAAACTTTATCAATGCAGTTAAAGCAGGACGAGGAGACCGCCTCAAGGATGATCCCGATATATTCAGTGGTTTATTTTGGACAGGAGAGGATGCTAAAGCATTGGGTTTAGTGGATGACTTTGGTAGCACAGCTTATGTGGCACGTGAAATAATTGGAGCTGAAGAACTAGTTCCATTTTCATATAACAAAACATTCTTAGATAAAATAGCAGATAAAATCGGTACTAAAATGAGTAATATGATGATCGAAAACCAACAAATGCGATTACGTTATTAATTGGTTAGCTGATCTAAGCTATTTTATGTTTGGAAACAGGAATACATGCGAAACAATATAATGGCACCCCTGCCTTAATTTAACAATTATCAAAAAAAGGCGGGGGTGCCATTACAATCTCCAAATAAAGCGTAGGTTGGGCTTCCTAACGTCAGTCCAACC
>CAZWEA010000078.1:0-14451 GCA_964632635.1 uncultured Cocleimonas sp.
ACTATTCACACTGACATTCCAGCCGATAAAAAAGACCCCGATGGCTATTACACTATTCTTTGTTATGCAAATAGTGAATGGCAGCCAGATTGGGCTGGAGAAACCGTTCTTTATACGCCAGAACGCAATGATATTGTTAAATCAATCTACCCCAGACCTGGACGCATTGCTGTTTTTGATAGCCGTATACCGCATGCTTCACGTGCAGTAAGTAGATTATGTACAATGGTTCGATATACGGTTGCTATCAAAGTGGTAAAAAAATAAGCACTATTTTTAATCATTGTGATCTACTGCATGATAATCTTTTGCCACTTAGCTGGTCCTGTTTTGTGTACTGATACACCTTGAGAGTCTACTGCAACAGTAACGGGCATATCTTTGACTTCAAATTCGTAAATAGCTTCCATTCCCATTTCTTCAAAAGCTAATACTTTAGCGCCGATAATCGCTTTTGAGACTAGATAGGCTGCCCCACCAACTGCCATTAAATAAGTGCTTTTGTGTTTTTTAATTGCATCAATAGCAACGTCTCCACGTTCTGCCTTGCCTATCATGCCAAGTAAGCCTGTTTGAGATAAGATTTGCTCGGTAAATTTATCCATGCGCGTGGCGGTTGTTGGTCCTGCTGGTCCAACCACTTCATCATTAACAGGGTCGACAGGGCCGACATAATAAATGAAACGTCCTTTTAAACTAACGGGCAGTTCCTCGCCTGCATCAAGTAGAGCAGTCATGCGTTTATGCGCAGCATCTCGTCCAGTTAACATTTTTCCGGATAACAATAATACTTCGCCGGGCTTCCACGTCTGAACATCATCTGTGGTGACTGTATCTAAATTTACGTGACGTGCTTGTTCACCTGCTTGATATGAAATATCTGGCCATAGGGATAAATCTGGCGGAGTCAAAATTGCCGCACCAGAACCATCCAAGGTGAAGTGGGTATGACGTGTTGCGGCACAGTTAGGAATCATACACACTGGCAAAGAGGCGGCATGGGTCGGATAATCTAGAATTTTCACATCAAGAATAGTGGTTAATCCACCGAGTCCCTGCGCACCGATTCCAAGATTATTCACTTTTTCCATGATCTCCAGACGTAGCTCTTCAACACGGTTTTTTGCACCGCGTTGTTGTAAGTCTTGAATATCAATTTCCTGCATTAGAGATTGCTTCGCTAACAGCGCGGCTTTTTCCGCCGTACCACCAACGCCAATCCCTAATACTCCTGGCGGACACCAACCTGCACCCATGCTAGGAACTGTTTTCACAACCCAATCAACTAATGAATCACTGGGGTTTAACATCACCATTTTGGCTTTGTTTTCGGAGCCACCGCCTTTAGCCGCAAGTTGCACTTCAACCGTATCGCCCTGCACTATTTGGGTATGAATAACCGCTGGGGTATTATCTTTTGTATTCGTACGTGAGCCTAATGGATCGTCCATAATTGATGCACGCAAAACATTATCAGGGTGAGAATAAGCGCGTCGCACCCCTTCGTTAATCATATCTTCTACCGACATCGTGGCATCAGCCCATTGCACATTCATGCCAATTTTTAAGAAGACAACGACAATCCCCGTATCCTGACACAGGGGTCTATGACCTTCTGCACTAAGTCGAGAATTAACTAAAATCTGGGTGATAGCATCCTTAGCGGCGGGAGATTTCTCACGCTGCCAAGCATCCGTCATCGCAACAATAAAGTCTTCACCATGATAGTAAGAGATAAATTGCAAAGCATCTGCAACGCTTGTGATAAGGTCATTTTGTTTTATTTGGGACATCTTTTTAGCTACTTTTAATTCAACTACTGTTAATTATAGTGCATCCTATCTATTTGAATCTTGTAAAAAAGGGGGGGATGCCTCTCTTCGTCAGGCTCAGGATAAATCCAAGTTTGCTCAGCAGGACTGCCATTAGTTAGTTAATAGTGAATATTATAACTTTAAAAGATCAGATATAGCAGGACTCTCTAAATACTGAGACACCTCAGCAACATCACCCGTAAAACACATCCGATGTTTCTTTTTCTCACTTTGATAGTCATACATCGGATCGTAATAGTCGATCAAAAGCGTCTTCACAATAGGAATAAAGCCATCTAGTGACCCACAATCCTCTCTGAGTTTAATCGCCGTATGCATCTGCTCTTTCGCCTGTTGATAACGCTCACCACCTAGACGTTTTTGGATTTTTTCAAGACTATTTAGCAAATGCTCTGATAGTTTTTTGCGCCCTAGATCATTCCCATAAACCTGATTAAAATGATCTTGAGTATCAACGATATACTCGTCAATACTTACCTTGTTTCTTTGCTCTTGAGATACATCGAGCATCATGATCGGTGATTTTTGCATCGCATCATATAAAGCCGATGGAACACCCAGTGAGCCAACATTTCTGGCTTCATCTTCAATCACTAAAAATTTACAACCAGCAGCTTCTTTTTTAAGTAGTTCAATTGCCAATGCATTTTCAAAGTTAATTTGCGTCGGTTGGGGTGTCGCCGTTGGGCCAAAAGCAGAACCACGATGATTCGCCAAACCTTCCAAGTCGATACTGTTTTTTAATTTATTAAGCAGCTTGGTTTTACCTGAACCCGTGCGCCCACCTAAAATCAGCAATGGAATTTCTGCGGCTATTCGCTCTGTGCTCTCTATTAAAAATCGGCGCATCGCTTTATAACCACCACTAACTCTAGGTTGGTCTATATCGGTATGATCTAAAATCCACTGCTGTGAAATTTGAGAGCGTAAACCCCCTCTAAAACAGTATAAGGCACCCCCCCCTTTTTTTGAAGATTGCTCAAAGAACTCAGCCCATTGGCGTTTGCGCTCTTCGCGAAGGTCTTCACTCACAAGTTCAGCGCCTAATAAAATGGCAGCATCCTGTCCCTGCTCTTTATAACGAATACCAACTGCTTCACGCTCAGCATCTGTCATTAAAGGAATATTCACCGCATGAGGAAAGGCACCTTGCTCAAATTCTACAGGAGCACGCACATCTAAAAGAGGCACATCATTTATAAACAAAGATGATAAATCCTCAATTTGAGGGTGTTCACCTTTGGGGAGACCAGCGAGTTCTAACTTAGGCATTTATAGGTAGAGGTTTTAAAAAAGATGTATTAAACCATAACAGCTCAAGTGGTCACAGAAAAATCAATCGTTTACCCTGTAATCACTAGCGTCACTGTGTTTTAATAAGATGAAATCTCAAGCCGAGACCCATAAATACTTATTCAATACTTTTAGGATAAATAAATATGTCTAGATTACTTATCACAGGTGCCAATCGTGGAATTGGACTGGAACTCTGTTCACAATATCTTGCAAAAGGTTGGGATGTTCACGCCTGTTGTCGCAAACCAAAATCTGCCAAAGCATTAACAAAACTAGCTGATAAGAATAAAGATAAGCTAACGGTGCATGAATTAGATGTGACCAATGATAAACAGTTAGAAGCACTAAAAACCGCATTGCATAATAAACCCGTTGATATACTGCTAAACAATGCAGGTGTGCATGCCTTAGGTGCATCACAATTTGGCAATACAGAAGACAAAGCATGGGAAGAAGCCGTTGCAGTCAACTTGATTGCACCAATGAAAATGATGGAACACTTTGTTGAAAATGTATCCATTAGTGACAAAAAAATTATTGCAAGTATGAGCAGTAAAATGGGCAGCATTAAAGATAATACCTCGGGTGGATCTTATGCATACCGAGCGACTAAAGCTGCGTTAAATGCTGTTATGGTAAGTGCCGCTCAAGATTTACATCATTTAGATATTACTGCATTGATTTTACACCCAGGCTGGGTAAGAACGGATATGGGTGGCCCTCATGGAGAAATCTCCGTTGAAGAGTGTGGAACCATGCTGTGTGAAATTTTAGATAACTGTACAATGAAAGACAGCGGTAAGTTTTTCGATATAGATGGAACGATCATCCCTTGGTAAAAACTATCGCACAGTGTATTCATCTATTCCTCCAGCACTGCGTTGTTCTGAAACAAATAAAATGAAAAAGCAAAAAGTCATAATAGGCATGTCTGGCGGTGTTGATTCTTCAGTCGCTGCCCTACTTTTAATTGAACAAGGCTATGATGTTGAAGGTCTGTTTATGAAGAACTGGGAAGAGGATGACAGTGAAGAATACTGCACTGCTACAGAAGATCTAGCCGATGCACAATCTGTTAGTGATGACCTTGGTATTAAACTCCATACGGTGAATTTCTCAAGTGAATATTGGGATAATGTATTTGAGTATTTTCTTGAAGAATATCGTTCGGGTCGCACGCCTAATCCAGATATTATGTGCAATAAAGAAATCAAATTTAAAGCCTTTCTTGAATATGCTATCGACCTTGGGGCTGATTATATTGCAACGGGTCACTATGCCCGTATTGATCGTTCTGATCGCGCTAAGATCAAAATGTTAAAAGGTCTCGATAATAATAAAGATCAAACCTATTTTTTGTATACTTTACAGCAACACCAACTTGTTAAAAGTCTCTTTCCTATTGGAGAATTAGAAAAATCAATCGTTCGTGAAATTGCTAAAAAAGCTGGATTTGATACTGCCAGCAAAAAAGATAGCACAGGAATCTGCTTTATCGGTGAGCGCAAATTTACGGAGTTTTTACAACGTTTCCTAGCCGCGCAACCAGGGAAAATCATCACACCAGAAGGTGAGCACATCGGTGAACATCAAGGACTAATGTACTACACACTGGGGCAGCGTCAGGGCTTAGGCATTGGTGGTTTAAAAACGGCTAGCGAAGAACCTTGGTTCGTTGTTGATAAAGATATGAAAAACAATCAACTCATTGCAGGACAAGGTCATAATCACCCGTTGTTATTAAAACAACAGTTAGAGGCATCTCAACTGCATTGGGTCGTGGGGAAACCACCCTCAAGTGAATTCACTTGTAAAGCTAAAATCCGTTACCGACAACAAGAACAGCCCTGTCTTGTGAAAATCATTGGGAATAAATGTGTGGTTTGTTTTGATGAAAAACAACGTGCCATTACCCCCGGACAATCATTAGTATTTTATCAAGGTGAAGACTGTTTAGGCGGTGGAATCATTGATAGAATGTGGGATGACTGTAATTAGATTCACAACATAATGGCACCCCCCCCTTTTTTACATAATTGGTTCTCGCGCTAATGCAAATTATCCTTGGTATCGCACTCACCCTTATTTTAATTATCGTGCTATTTCTGATTGTCTTACACTTAGGTTTTCGTGCACCACGAGTTAAAGAGACGAAAACACCCTTAGATATTGGTATTCCATTTGAAGAAGTTTCTATTCCAGTTGCTCATTCTAAAAAGATATTTGGTTGGTTATTACCCAATTCAGGCTCAACTGAAATCTTGATAATTTTACATGGCTGGGGGGGCAACTGTGAGGTCATGCTCCCCATCGCAGACCCTTTTTATAAAAAAGGAATGAATGTTTTACTTATTGATTCAAGAGGTCATGGCAAGAGTGATTCAGATACATTTTCATCCTTGCCGCGTTTTGCTGAGGACCTTGGATACGCCATTGATTGGTTAAAAAAAGAGCACCCTACTTCTTCTCAAAAGATTGCCTTATTAGGTCATTCTGTGGGTGCCGGCGCGGTCTTATTTGAAGCCTCGAAACGCAATGATATTGATGCTGTTATAAGTGTTTCTGCCTTTGCACATCCTCAATGGATGATGACCCGATTCTTAAAAAGTTTACGACTCCCCTCAATACTTATAAGCATTATTTTAAAATATGTAGAGTGGATCATTGGCCATTCCTATACTAGCTTTGCCCCGTTAAAAACAGTGTGCCGTATTAATGCACCAATTTTAATTGTTCATGGCAAAGATGATACAACCATTCCCATTAGTGACGCACATGCCATCATGTCGCATTGTCCTGAGCCACATTTAGCATTATTTGAAGTGGATGATGCAGACCATGAATCAGTGGATAAATTTGAAGAGCATAGTGACAAGTTAATCAACTTCTTAACGAATGCGGGATTTAATCTTATCTGAGAGCTTTGCACGAGCATGGTGAGAGATCTATTTTCCACAATTGACTTTAATCAAGGCAGCGTACATAAGAAACGGCTAATATACTTTCCAACATAAAACTATTTAATTTTAGGAGAGAAACTATGAAAACTTATATTTTATCAGCATTATTAGTTTTGGGTGTTACGGTAACATCAACTCAAGCCATTGCGACAGGTTTAACCTATGACCCATATGAAAATTATTACAGTCAATTTTATGGTATCGATCAGCAGCAAACTATTGCCCCAAAAGATGCAGTAAAAACATCTGAAGATGATCCCAAAGATGTAAGCAATAGAATATCACAAGATGCTGATCTGATGGATAGCATGGCTGATCCGTCTAATTACTATTCGTGGTAATTTTTAATAGCTAAGGCGTTTTTAATCAAGGAATCTCTGGTTAAGTCCTCTAGCCAAGACGGGGTAAGTTACTAGACAATACCCCGTCTTTTTTCACTATAATTTATTATCAAATACCGTGAGCATGTGTGATGCTGTGGTCTCTATCATCAAGGTGGATTATAAATCCCCCCAATTCTCGTAATGCAACAATCAAAGATCCTATCCAAAGGAACGATAGGAACACAAGAAAAGCATAAGCTGTTGCCTGATAGTCCATATAATTAAACACCGTTTCACACAGACTTTTAATCTCTAAGTAATTGAGATAAATAAATGTTGGTAAAACAATACTAACGACTAGGCATAAGATACCTAGAAAAATATGATATTTCTTTTGAATCATAACCCCTCCCTCACGAATTGATTAAAGCTTAATTATTTTAGAACCTTGTATCGGTAGTTTGATGAATCAAAAATGCTTCAGCAAACCCTAATTCCTTTACATGGTCTTATTCTCTTAATCACGTAATATGACAACAGGATTTCATTTAAGTTTTTAACTTTTATCTATTCTTTATTAAACATAAAATTGTAACAAAAAGATGCTTAAAGACACTAAGACTACTAGTGCCCTACTTTTTTCTGATCTTCTTTAAACTGTTCTTTTTCCAGACGATTCTTACGTGCAAATTTAGCAACATCCCCACCAACATGCTCTTCGCCACGCTGCTCAGCTAGTTCTATCTGTCGCTGACGTTCAATATAGCGTTGTTTTTGTACTTCATCGGTCACATCGTAACAGTGATGACAGCTAACGCCATGAGTAAACTTCTGATGGGATTTATCCTCCTCAGTAATCGGCATACGACAGGCATGACATTGATCATAGGAACCCTTTTCCAAATCATGGTTCACCGAGACACGGTTATCAAATACAAAACATTCACCCTCCCAAAGTGACTCATCTTCTGGGACTTCCTCAAGGTATTTTAGAATACCACCATCAAGATGATAAACCTCTTCAAACCCCTGTGTTTTTAAATAAGCAGTAGACTTTTCACAACGAATGCCACCCGTACAAAACATGGCTACTTTTTTATGTTTTTTAGGATCTAAATTATCATTAACGTATTTTGGAAAATCACGAAAAACTTCGGTATCTGGATTTAGCGCATCTTTAAAGGTACCAATCGCCACTTCATAGTCATTGCGCGTATCAACCAATAAAACATCAGGGTCAGAAATTAAAGCATTCCAATCCTGTGGTTTTACATAGGTTCCCACAACATGTTTGGGATCTATAGATGGAATACCCATGGTGACAATTTCTTTTTTTAATTTAACCCGTGTGCGATAAAAGGGTATTTGATCATCGTAGGATTCTTTTGTATCAAGCTTAGCCAATCGTTTATCACTTTTTAAGTAATCAATCACATAATCAATATCTTCACGTGTGCCTGATATTGTGCCATTAATACCTTCGTGCGCAAGCAATAAAGTCCCTTTTACATTATGCGATAACATCGTACTAAGTAACGGCTCACGGATTAACTCAAAGTCTTCTAGCGCCACAAAGTGATAAAGAGCGCACACAATAAATTTAGACATCTTAAATACCAAGTTAGATTTGAAACTATGCTGAGGTATTATTATAACTTTAATAAGGGAATCATCAAATAAATGAGTTCATAATGATGGTTTCAGTCAACTTTATTCTTTTTCCACAAGAAATTCATACCGAAAACATAGCGATACAAAGGATAAAAGTGAATTAAAGATAAGGGAATTTCAAACATTAAATTATCAATATCTGGATTACTACCATAGGTAGGAAAACCAAAATAGAATGGATAAATTAAGCTGTAAAATACCACCCAAAAAAGATAAACAAAAAATAGAATTAGCCAAAACCGATGAAAAAATATCTTTTTAGTCCACGCCATACCATAAACACCCAACAGCGATAACAACCATAATGAAAAATCCAAACCATCTAGCAAGGTATAATCAGCTTCTAAATTTAACAAAGCACGACTATCAGTAAAGCCTAGCCCAATTACTAGCATCATTAATAATGAAATAAGAATGCTCAACCAAAAGTAGATTTTCCAAGCAACTAATGGTCGGTATTTTTGAAACTCTTGTTGAGATACTAATTTGCTTTCAGGTGTTTTATAGGGATTTGTCACTTTTATTTTTTTCTTCTTTCTCTAAAAAAATCCTTAAGGATTTGACCGCATTGATCTTGCATAATCCCCCCCTCAACCTCAACAATATGATTATGGTAATCAGCTGAGAACACATTAACCGCACTGCCAGCTGAACCTGTACGTGGGTCAGGCGCTCCAAATACAAGCTTAGCAATACGCGCATGAATAATAGCCCCCGCACACATAGTACAAGGCTCAAGCGTCACATAAAGTGTCGTATTTGGAAGGCGATAATTTTCTAATGCAATGCCAGCTGTACGAATTGCCATGATCTCAGCATGTGCTGTTGCATCGTGTTTATCTATCGGTTGGTTCCAGCCTTCGGCAATTAACTGATCATTTTTTACAAGTACAGCCCCAACAGGCACCTCACCTTCTTCACGCGATCGTTCAGCAAGTTTTAAGGCGTGAGTCATCCATTTATTATGATTATTAGTCGCTTCAGAACTCATATGGCACCCCCCCCTTTTTTACAAGATTCAATCACACCTTCTTTTTACTGCTCAGATTGCCTTCAGAATTCGCCGATTCAAGGCGGGTAAATGGGTGCTTACAAGTGTAAGTTACTATTTCCCCAACACAGAGATGGCAAGCTGTAGAGCTGAGCTGTGCAGTAAAATATTATTCCCATTCTATCGTCGCCGGCGGCTTTCCTGAAATATCATAAGTCACTCTAGAAACATTACTTATCTCATTAATAATACGATTAGAAACCAGACTCAAAAAGTCATAAGGTAAATGCGCCCAACGTGCCGTCATAAAATCAACTGTCTCAACCGCTCGCAATGCAATCACATAATCATAACGACGACCATCACCTGTTACACCGACAGACTTAATCGGCAAGAACACGGCGAAAGCTTGTGACGTTTTATGATACAAATCGTGTTTATACAATTCTTCAATAAAAATATTATCGGCAAGGCGCAAGATATCAGCAAATTCTTTTTTCACTTCACCCAAAATACGCACCCCTAAGCCTGGCCCAGGGAAAGGATGACGCTGCACCATTTCTGCGGGCAATCCGAGTTCTATACCAATAGTGCGTACTTCATCTTTAAATAATTCTCGTAATGGCTCAACAAGACCTAGCTTCATATCTTCTGGCAAACCACCGACATTATGATGTGATTTTATAAGGTGAGCTTTACCCGTTTTACTGCCTGCTGATTCAATCACATCAGGGTAAATCGTACCCTGTGCTAACCACTTTGCATTAGTTAGTTTATTTGATTCTTCTTCAAATATTTCAACAAATAAATTACCAATGATTTTTCGTTTTTCTTCGGGATCAGTCTTTCCTTTTAAAGCTTTTAAGTATCGTGCCTCAGCATTTACACGAATGACGCGAACTCCCATGTGATCGGCAAACATTTTCATGACTTGATCACCTTCTTGATAGCGCAGAAGTCCCGTATCCACAAATACACAGACGAGTTGCTTACCAATCGCTTTATGCAACATTGCGGCAACCACAGATGAATCAACACCACCTGAAAGACCCAAAATGACTTCATCAGAACCCACTTGTTGTTTTACATTTTTAATACTATCGTCGATTATATTTTGTGATGTCCATAAATTATCACAGCCACAAATATCAGTAACAAAACGCTCTAAGATGCGACCGCCCTGCTTTGTATGTGTTACTTCAGGATGGAATTGAATGCCGTAGAATTGTTTATCTTCATTGGCAATACCTGCGATTGGCGCATTTTCCGTAGAAGCCATTAGTTTAAAGGTTTCAGGAATTTCTACTACATGATCACCATGTGACATCCACACATCTAATAAGCCAAAACCTTCAGAACTGACTTCATCTTCTATATCTTTTAGTAGCGCAGTATGACCACGCGCACGAACCTGTGCATAACCGTATTCTTGATGATCAGCTGTTTCTACCTTGCCCCCAAAATGCATAGCCATGGCTTGCATGCCATAACAAATTCCTAAAATCGGAATTTCTAATTCATAAACAGATTTTGGTGCTTTAGGCGGATTATCACCAATAGTAGATTCAGGTCCACCCGATAAAATAATGCCTTTGGGTTTAAAATCCTGAACATCTTGATCACTAACATCCCATGGGTAAATTTCACAATAAACCCCCACTTCACGGATACGACGAGCGATGAGTTGAGTGTATTGAGCACCAAAATCGAGGATTAAAATTCGGTCAGTATGAATATTGTTTGTCATCATTATTTACTTTAAAAGATTAAAAGATTTTTGCCACGGACTACACCAAAAGACACAGAAATTTAGGGCTAGAAATAACTGTTTCAGCTTGTCCCTAGAGTTCGTCGGTTCGAGACAGAAAAATGGAGCTTACAAATGTAAGTGATATTTTCTAACGATGAACTATAAGGATAAGCTGTACCGTTATGAATGGTAGTTAGGCGCTTCTTTGGTTATCGTCACATCATGTACATGTGATTCCTTCATACCTGCTCCTGTAATCCTTACAAATTCAGGTTTACTTCGCATTTCATCTAAATCCTTACAACCGACATAGCCCATACTGGAACGTATACCACCGGTTAATTGATGAATAATGGGTGCAAGTGGTCCTTTATAGGGTACCTGCCCTTCGATTCCTTCGGGTACTAATTTATCTGCCGCATTTTCTGATTCTTGAAAATATCGATCACTAGAACCATCTGCCATTGCAGCGAGTGACCCCATGCCACGATAAGACTTATAAGAGCGACCTTGGTAAATAACGATCTCGCCTGGTGCTTCATCAGTTCCTGCAAACATCCCACCAAGCATCACACAGTGAGCCCCTGATGCGAGTGCTTTAGCAATATCACCTGAGAAACGAATACCACCATCAGCAATTAATGGAACACCGCTATCTTTAAGTGCTTCTGCAACATTCATAATCGCGGTTATTTGTGGTACACCGACACCAGCAACCATTCTTGTAGTACAAATTGACCCAGGGCCAATACCTACTTTAACCGCATCTGCTCCTGCTTCAACCAGTGCTAAAGCTGCTGCTCCTGTGGCAATATTTCCACCGATAACTTCCACTTCAGGAAAGCTTGTTTTCACCCATGAGACACGATCAAGTACACCTTGAGAATGACCATGCGCGGTATCAACGATTAATACATCAACCCCTGCTTCAACCAGTGCTTTAACTCGTTGTTCAGTTCCATGTCCTGTACCAACTGCAGCGCCAACGCGTAAACTACCTGATGAATCTTTACAAGCATTTGGAAAGTCAGTTGATTTTTGAATATCTTTAACGGTGATTAGTCCACGCAATTTAAAAGCATCATTAACAACCATTACTTTTTCAATTCGATGCGTATGCAGTAATTTTTTAATCTCGCCTTTACTCGCACCTTCTTTTACGGTGACCAAGTTTTCTTTCATCGTCATAATAGAAGAAACAGGTTGATCTAACTTTGTTTCAAAACGTAAATCACGACTGGTTACAATACCGACGAGATCATCGCCATTTTCAACAACTGGAACGCCAGAAATATGGTGTTTAGCAGTTAATGCCATAACTTCACCAATCGACATATCCGCACTTATTGTAATAGGGTCTTTGATAATGCCACTTTCGAAACGTTTTACGGTTGAAATGATATGAGCCTGTTCATCAATGGTCATATTCTTATGAACAATGCCTAAGCCCCCTTCCTGAGCTAAAGAAATAGCTAACTTCGCTTCTGTAACAGTATCCATTGCTGCGGATAGCATGGGAATATTTAGTCTGATTTTTTTAGTAAGATTTGCACCTAAATCAACATCTGCAGGTAATACATTTGAATGGGCAGGGATCAACAAAATGTCGTCAAATGTTAATGCTTCTTCGAGAATTCTCATAGGCTTGCTTCCAATTTATGGCGATTAAAGAGGCTCTGATTAAGTCGATTTGAATTAAGCTTCGATAAAACTATGGTGTCGTGCCACTTGTATCGAATATACTAAATGTACCGATTTCGCAGAAGATATCAGCAAGTTTAGCAAGCTTAAAAGAATTGGACGTAATCAGAGGCTCCTTAAAGAAGCGCCTCATTATAGCCATTGACCTTTATAAGGTAAACTGGTATCAATGCAAAAAATAAAATAATTCTAAATGCGGAGAAAAAATGAGATACACACTAATAGGGATAGCTTTAGCGCTTTCTATCAGCTTTACAGTATCAGCTGGGGAAGTCTCAGATGCTATCAAAGCGGCAAAATCAGCTAGAAAAGAAGCAATAGCACTTGGTTTTGAGTGGCGCGACATGGGCAAAACTATTAAAAAAGCAGAGAAAGCGGCAAAAGCAGGCGATGATCAAAAAGCAATTAAACTTGCAAAGATTGTCTCAGGTCAACTACACGCAATTAGGAAACAAGCTGCCTTCGCTAAGTCTGCTGGACCAAAATTTTAGGCATTGTAAAAACATCAAACCTAATGCAAACATCTAATCGTACCATTCTCAGTGTTGCTGAACTTAATGCTGAAGTGAATCAACTCCTAACTCGGGGCTTTCCTTTGCTCTGGGTTGAAGGTGAGATTTCAAACTTAATACGACCTTCATCTGGGCACCTTTATTTCACCTTAAAAGACAATAAATCTCAAATTCGTTGTGCCATGTTTCGTAATCGAAATATGAAACTTCAAATTCAACCCGTCAATGGAATGAAAGTTCTTATTCGTGGTCGTGTGGGTTTATATGAGCCTCGCGGTGATTATCAGTTTATCGCCGAGCACATGGAAGATGCGGGTATCGGCGAATTGCAACGACAATTTGAGACTCTCAAGAAAAAACTCGGTGACGCAGGTCTATTTTCTGCAGAACACAAAAAACAATTACCCGAATACCCAAAACGTATTGCAGTCATTACCTCTCCTACGGGCGCTGCCATTCGTGACATCTTAAATGTACTAGATAGACGTAGCCCACAAACGCCCGTGTTAATTTATCCAACGGCTGTACAAGGTATCAATGCTAAAACAGAACTTGAAACGGCTATTCGAAAGGCGGATACCGACAAAAAATGTGATGTGATTATATTGGCACGTGGTGGTGGTTCTATTGAGGATCTCTGGTCGTTTAATGAAGAAAATATTGCCAAGGCAATCTATCATGCTGAAACACCCATCATCTGTGGCATCGGGCATGAAATAGATTTTACCATCGCTGACTTTGTTGCCGATGTTCGAGCACCCACACCTTCTGCCGCGGCAGAACTCGTCACCCAAGATCGAGACCAATTACTCACAGATGTGATTCAAAATCGAGTCTGGCTACAACAACATATGATCAATTTGATCCAGCAAAAACAGCAAAAACTGGACTGGCTAGTATCACGACTTGAAATACAAAAACCATCTCGTATTATCCAGCAACAAAGTCAACGGCTGGATGAAATGACGATTCGATTAAAACAGCAAATATTAGTCTTAATCGACAACAAAAAAACACGGGCAGATAATCTACATACAAGGCTGCTTGCACATCGTCCCTTAAGAAAAATCAAAGAATCCCAACAACAGCTATCCCATCTAGAAGAACGCTTACATCAAGCCATACACAGTAAACTAGAAAACAGCCAATCACGTTTTCAATTACAAATGGCAATGCTGGATAGCATCAGCCCACTACGCACACTTGAACGTGGATACTCAATTACTAAAGATAAAAAATCAGGCGATTTAATTTCATCCGTCACCCAAGTTAAGAATGAACAAGAAATAGTAGTCCAATTAAAAGATGGTGAGGTTAATGCGCGGGTTAAGGAGCTTAAATAGCCACGGGCAATAAATGGCACCCCCGTGTTATTTGGAAGATGCTTTAGTAGCCCCACAAGGGCAATAAAG
>CAZWEA010000079.1:0-14315 GCA_964632635.1 uncultured Cocleimonas sp.
CCGCCAGTTGGTCCTGTATTGGGTCAGCACGGTGTAAATATAATGGAATTTTGTAAAGCATTTAATGCAAAAACAGGGGATGTGGAAAAAGGTCTTCCTATACCAGTTGTGATAACAGTATATGGTGATAGGAGTTTTACCTTTATCACTAAAACCCCTCCTGCATCAATCTTATTGCTGAAGGCAGTAGGTGTTAAAAAGGGGAGCGGAACACCCAATACAGTTAAAATTGGAACGGTCACTCGGGCTCAGTTAGAAGAAATTGCAACTACAAAAATGCAAGATCTTAATGCGGCAGATATGGACGGAGCAGTAAAAATTATAGCAGGCAGTGCGCGTAGCATGGGCTTGGATGTGGAGGGAGTGTAAATGACTAAATTGTCTAAAAAAGCAAAGTTAGTTGTTGCAAAGGTTGATAAAAGTAAACAATATTCAATTTCTGAAAGTATTGCTTTACTGAAAGAATTTGCAAGCCAAAAGTTTGATGAGTCAGTTGATGTAAGTGTTGTTTTGGGTGTGGATGCAAGAAAATCAGACCAGAATGTGCGAGGAGCATCTGTTTTACCAAACGGAACAGGAAAAATAGTGAGAGTTGCAGTTTTTACTCAAGGACCAAATGCTGATACTGCTAAAGAAGCAGGAGCAGATATTGTTGGAATGGATGATCTAGCAGAGCAGGTAAAAAAAGGTCAAATGGATTTTGATGTGGTTATTGCTTCGCCTGACGCTATGCGGGTGGTAGGTCAATTGGGACAAATTCTTGGTCCTAGAGGATTGATGCCTAACCCCAAAGTGGGAACGGTTACGCCAGATGTTGCTACGGCAGTAAAGAACGCAAAGTCTGGACAAGTTCGATACCGAACGGATAAAGGTGGAATTATTCACTGTTCAATAGGTAAAGTTTCATTTGATGAGAATTCTATTAAGCAAAATCTAGAATTTTTAATAGCAGATTTAAAGAAGGCTAAGCCTTCTTCTGCTAAAGGTGTGTATTTACAGAAAATTGCTATTTCTTCGACAATGGGTCCAGGTTTGTGGATCGATCAGAACAGTATAGAAGTATAAACTTTGGGTTGTCTTAACTGGCAGCCGTCAAAGACCGTTGGTGTTTCCTAATAACTATTTGTTTGAACTGAGAGGGGAAAATAATTGGTTTGGTTAAGCATAATTTATAGTTAAAGTAACTATAAGCCAGCGCAGGCGGAAACTTTATTAAATAATTAGATAAAGGGAGCCGTTAGGTGCATTCGATTGAATGTGTTTTATTAGCCTAGATAAATGTCTGGGTAAATACCGGAGGTAATGTGTGGCGTTAAACCTAGAGAGCAAAAAGGTAGTTGTTGAAGAGGTTGCTCAATATGCTGTTAAAGCAATGTCAGCTGTAGCATCTGAATATAGCGGTCTGACAGTCGCTGATTTAACACAGTTGCGTACAACAGCAAGAGCAACTGGAGTGTATTTGCGAGTAGTTAAGAATACTTTGGCAAAAAAAGCAGTTGCAGGGACAGACTTAGAATGTATGCAGGAAGGTCTTAGCGGACCATTAATTCTCGCTTTTTCAATGGATGACCCAGGTTCAGCAGCGCGATTGATTAATGATTTTTCAAAAACTAATGATAAGTTAATTGCTAAAGTTATTGCTTTTGATGGGAAAGTCCTTGATATATCTGAGCTGTCTCATTTGGCAAGCTTACCTACGCGAGATCAGGGTATTAGCTTGATCATGGCTGTGATGAAAGCACCAGTAGGAAAATTAGCACGTACCTTAGCTGCGGTTAGAGATCAAAAGCAAGAAGCCGAAGCAGCATAAACCAACTATTTAAAATTCAAGTTTAAACAAATTACACGAGGAAAATTATAAAAATGGCAATCTCACAAGAAGATATTTTGGAAGCAGTTTCAAGCATGACTGTTATGGAAATTGTAGATTTAATTTCTGCAATGGAAGAAAAGTTTGGCGTAACTGCAGCAGTTGCAGCAGCAGCTCCAGCTGGTGGTGATGCTGGTGGTGGTGGTGAAGAGCAAACAGAATTTGATGTAATTCTAACATCATTCGGTGAAAATAAAGTATCAGCTATTAAAGCGGTTCGTGGAATAACTGGCTTGGGCTTAAAAGAAGCAAAAGCAGCAGTGGAAGGGGCTCCAACGCCTGTTAAAGAAGGTGTGTCAAAAGCTGAAGCAGAAGAAGTGCTGAAAACTATTGAAGAAGCTGGAGCTTCTGCCGAAATTAAATAATATCGCTTGATATAATAGGGGCTTGATTTATAGTTTAAAGCTTTTTTAACTCGAATTAAGTCTCAAAATGGTAAGGCTGGTAGCGTATTTGTTGCCGGTCTTTTACTGTTTAAAGTAATGCCCAAATTAAATTAGTTTGATTTGGGAATGGATAATTTAAAACATCTTGATCGAAGGTACGAAAGCAATATGACCTATTCTTTTACCGAAAAAAAGAGGATTCGTAATAATTTTGGCAAAGGTACTGAGGTACTTGACGTTCCATATTTATTAGCAACCCAAATTAATTCCTATGCCAGCTTCCTACAGGCTGGTATTGAACCTAAAAAAAGACAAGAAAAAGGGTTGCATGGCGCATTTTCAAGTGTCTTTCCAATTGTAAGTCATTCTGGTTATGCGGTACTTGAATACGTAAAGTATAGACTAGGTGAGCCAACTTTTGACGTGAGAGAATGCCAACAGAGAGGTGCAACATATGCTGCACCAATACGAGTGCTGGTTCGGTTGGTGATATATGATAAGGATGCACCTGTTACTGCAAAAGTTGTTAAAGATATTAGAGAGCAAGAAGTTTATATGGGTGAACTTCCTTTAATGACAGAAAATGGAACTTTTGTTATCAATGGAACTGAGCGAGTTATAGTTTCCCAATTACATAGGTCTCCTGGTGTATTCTTTGATCATGATAAAGGGAAAACACATTCGTCTGGAAAGTTATTATTTAATGCTAGAGTTATTCCGTATCGTGGTTCATGGTTGGATTTTGAATTTGATCATAAAGATGCCGTATTTGTCAGGATAGATAGACGGCGAAAAATCCCTGCTACTATTTTGCTTAGAGCTTTAGGGTATGACAATGAAGACATGATCAAAATGTTCTTCGAAACTAACAGATTTACTTTAAGCGAAGAGAGTATTAAGTATCACCTTATTCCCGATCGATTGCGTGGGGAAATGGCGATGTTCGACATTAAGCATAAAGATGAAGTGTTTGTTAAAGAAGGTCAAAGAATAACAGCTAAGCACATAAGGAAAATTGCTAAAGCGGATGTGACAGAAATCGAAGTACCAAAAGAATATTTGTATGGAAAGATTCTGGCGCATAATATTGTCGATAAAGAAACAGGAGAATTAATCGCGAATGTTAATGATGAAATCACAGAAGAATTGTTACAGCAGCTACTAGATGCCAAGGCTTCTGAAATAAATGTTTTGTATGTCAATGATTTGGATCGAGGGGCATATATTTCTAATGCGATGAAATTGGATGCCTCCACAAATCGTTTGGAAGGGTTGGTAGAAATATACCGTATGATGCGACCTGGAGAGCCACCCACTAAAGATTCTGCTGAAAAATTATTTGCAAATTTATTCTTTACATCCGATCGCTACGATTTGTCTGAAGTGGGAAGGATGAAATTTAACCGACGTTTAGGTCGAAAGGAAACAGAAGGTGAGGGCACTTTAAGTAATGAAGATATTATTGATGTACTTAGAGAGCTCATTGCTATACGGAATGGAAATGGAACCGTTGATGATATAGATCACTTGGGCAATAGACGTGTTCGTTCAGTTGGAGAAATGATAGAAAATCAATTTCGTGTTGGTCTGGTAAGAGTTGAAAGGGCTGTTCGAGAAAGATTAACACTTGCTGATTCAGAAGGTTACATGCCACAGGAGATTATTAATGCTAAGCCTGTTTCTGCAGCAGTAAAAGAATTTTTTGGCTCAAGTCAATTATCTCAATTTATGGATCAGAATAATCCATTATCACAGGTGACTCATAAGCGACGAGTTTCTGCTCTAGGTCCGGGAGGATTAGCGCGGGAGAGAGCTGGTTTTGAAGTTCGAGATGTGCATACAACTCACTATGGACGAGTCTGTCCTATTGAAACCCCAGAGGGACCAAATATTGGTCTTATTAATTCACTATCAGTTTATGCCCGTACAAATTCCTATGGTTTTTTAGAAACACCTTATAGGAAAGTTGAAAATGGTAAGCTTACAAATACGGTTGACTATTTATCAGCAATTGAAGAAGGGGACTTTGTCATTGCTCAGGCTAGTGTTGGTGTTGATAAGAATGGTAAGCTAATAGATGGTTTGGTTTCAGCTCGACATAAAGATGAATTCACGCTAGCCTCATCAGAAACTGTGCAATATATGGATGTATCTTCAAAGCAAATTGTTTCAGTCGCTGCTTCAATTATTCCATTTTTAGAGCATGATGATGCAAATAGAGCATTAATGGGATCAAACATGCAGCGTCAGGCAGTTCCAACTTTAATTGCTGAGAAGCCATTAGTTGGTACCGGTATGGAGCGTGTTGTTGCAAAAGATTCAGGTGTTACTGTTGTGGCAAAACGTGGTGGACTTATTGAAACTGTTGATGCCGCACGGATAGTGGTGAAAGTAGATGAAGCTGAAACAGTAGAAGGTGTGCCGGGTGTTGATATATATAACCTCACTAAATATACACGCTCTAATCAAAATACCTGTATAAACCAAAAGCCATTGGTTAAATCGGGTGATAATGTAAAAAGTGGTGATATTTTAGCCGATGGTCCATCAACCGACATTGGTGAATTAGCATTAGGTCAAAATATGCTAATTGCTTTCATGCCTTGGAATGGATATAACTTTGAAGACTCAATTTTAGTGTCTGAAAGAGTGGTGAAAGAGGATAGATTTACGACAATACATATTGAAGAAAAATCTTGTATTGCCAGAGAGACAAAACATAGTCCTGAAGAAATTACGGCAGATATACCCAATGTAAGCGAAGAAGCATTGTCAAAATTAGATGAATCGGGGATTGTTTATGTCGGTGCTGAAGTAAAAGGTGGAGATATTTTAGTTGGGAAGGTTACGCCAAAAGGTGAAACTCAGCTAACTCCAGAGGAAAAATTATTACGTGCTATTTTTGGTGAAAAGGCTGCTGATGTAAAAGATACTTCATTGAGGGTTCCGGGGAATATAAGGGGAACCGTTATTGATGTTCAGGTCTTTACCCGTGATGGTGTGGAAAAGGATAAACGGGCTTTTGAGATTGAAGAAGCTGAGGTTAAGAAGTATAAGAAAGATTTAGATGATCAACAGAAAATTATAGAACAAGATATCTATGATCGTGTTGCCGCAATGTTGGTAGGTCAAAAAATTGATGTTGGAATGGGTGATTTAAAAAAAGGAACTGATTTAACTCAACAAATTCTCGATGATTTAAAAAAATCAGATTGGTTGAAAATTAAAGTGAAAAGTGAAGATCTTAATGTCCAGATTGAAGCAATTTCATCACAAATTGAACAACTACGGAAAGAATTTGACGAAAGATTTGAAACCAAGCGTAAAAAAATAACAATGGGTGATGATCTAGCGCCTGGTGTATTGAAAATGGTTAAGGTGTATCTTGCTGTTAAAAAGCGGATACAGCCCGGTGATAAAATGGCTGGTCGTCATGGAAACAAAGGAGTTATTTCCCAGATTGTTCCAGTTGAAGATATGCCGTATACCGAAGATGGAAATCCTGTGGATATATTATTGAATCCGTTAGGTGTTCCTTCGCGTATGAATGTGGGTCAGGTACTTGAGACACATTTAGGATGGGCGGCTAAGGGATTAGGTATAAAAATTGGAAGGATGTTGGAAGCGCAGGAAAAAATATCTGAAATACGTGGTTTTTTAGATAAAATTTATAATAGTAGTGGTAGAAAGGAAGATTTAGATTCTTTTTCTGATCAGGAGGTTATGGAAATGGCTTCCAATCTTGTTGGTGGTGTTCCTATGGCGACACCTGTTTTTGACGGTGCATCAGAAGATGAAATTCGTAGAATGTTAAAATTAGCAGATTTACCAGAGAATGGTCAAATAACTTTATATGATGGGTTGACCGGAGAGCCATTTGAAAGAAAAGTTACAGTTGGGTATATGTATATGCTAAAACTGAATCACTTAGTTGATGATAAGATGCATGCTCGGTCGACTGGGCCATATAGTTTGGTTACCCAGCAGCCATTGGGTGGGAAAGCTCAGTTTGGTGGTCAACGATTTGGTGAGATGGAAGTTTGGGCGCTTGAGGCTTATGGTGCTGCTTATACATTGCAAGAAATGCTGACTGTTAAATCAGATGATGTTAATGGAAGAACTCGAATGTATAAGAATATTGTAGATGGAAGTCATACTATGGATGCTGGTATGCCAGAATCATTCAACGTTTTAATTAAAGAAATAAGATCGCTAGCTGTGAATATTGAGTTAGAGCAGGAATAGCCATTAACATAGTAATATGAAGTTTTTGAGTAATATTTAAAATATACCGAACCGGAAATGATTTTCAATTTCGGTTTAAATATTACATTTTCTATTTAATTCATCTAGCTAATAAATGCCGCAGTAGCTAGTAGAAAAGAGGACGAGCTCTTGAAAGATTTGATGAATTTTCTAAAGCGTCAAAGTCGAAGTGATGACTTTGATTCAATTCGAATTGGTTTAGCATCACCAGCAATGATTAGATCATGGTCTTATGGTGAGGTAAAAAAACCAGAAACAATTAATTACCGTACGTTTAAGCCAGAACGTGACGGGCTGTTTTGTGCAAAAATTTTTGGACCTGTAAGCGATTACGAATGCCTGTGTGGAAAGTATAAAAGATTAAAACACCGTGGCGTAATATGTGAAAAATGTGGTGTAGAAGTTACTATATCAAAAGTTAGACGAGAAAGAATGGGGCATATTGATTTAGCAAGTCCTGTTGCACATATTTGGTTTTTAAAATCTTTGCCTTCAAGAATAGCTTTGTTATTAGATATGACATTGCGTGGAATTGAAAGAGTTCTGTATTTTGAATCTTTTGTTGTCCTTGATCCTGGTATGACGAGTCTTGAAAGAGGTCAGTTGTTAACTGATGAAGAATACTTGGCGGCGATTGAAGAGCATGGAGATGAGTTCGATGCAAAAATGGGGGCTGAAGCAGTCTTTGATTTGCTTAAGTCTATTGATTTGAAGGAAGAGGTTAATGTTCTTAGAGAAGAAATTAATTCTACAAATTCAGAAACAAAAATTAAAAAATTTTCTAAGCGACTCAAAGTAATTGAATCATTAGTTGCTTCGAGCAATCGTCCTGAGTGGATGATAATGACTGTTTTACCTGTTTTGCCGCCAGAATTACGTCCTTTAGTACCTTTGGATGGTGGTCGTTTTGCAACTTCTGATCTGAATGATTTATATCGTCGAGTTATTAATAGAAATAATCGATTAAATCGTTTATTAGAATTGAATGCACCTGATATTATCGTTCGTAATGAAAAAAGAATGCTGCAAGAATCAGTGGATGCATTATTAGATAATGGACGTCGCGGTAGAGCTATTACAGGAACAAACAGAAGACCCCTTAAATCGTTGGCTGATATGATTAAAGGCAAGCAAGGACGTTTTAGGCAAAATCTATTGGGTAAGCGTGTTGATTATTCAGGTCGGTCGGTTATTGTTGTTGGACCTACTCTTAAATTACATCAATGTGGTCTACCAAAAAAAATGGCTCTTGAGTTATTTAAGCCTTTTATTTTTAGCAAATTACAATTTCGTGGTTTGGTCACGACAATAAAAGCAGCTAAAAAAATGGTAGAAAGAGAGGGTGTTGAAGTTTGGGATATTCTTGAAGAAGTTATTCGTGAGCATCCAATTTTATTAAATAGAGCGCCGACTTTACATCGATTAGGTATTCAATCTTTCGAACCTACTTTAATTGAAGGTAAAGCAATTCAATTGCACCCTTTAGTATGTAGTGCATTTAATGCTGACTTTGATGGCGATCAGATGGCCGTTCATATCCCTTTGTCTATAGAAGCTCAGCTCGAGGCAAGAATATTGATGATGGCAACAAATAATATTTTGTCCCCTGCAAATGGAGAGCCGGTGATAAACCCTTCTCAGGATGTAGTCTTGGGTCTATATTTTATTACTCGTGAAAAAATTAATGCACTTGGAGAGGGTAGTATATTTGTTGATTTAGATGAAGTTAATAAAGCATTAGATAGTAAAGTTGTAGAATTGCAGTCTAAAATTCATTTGCGTATTACTGAGAAAATCAGAAATACAGAGGGTGAATTTGATGAACGAATTCAGCGCTATGAAACGACAGTTGGACGTGCATTGTTATGGGCAATAGTACCTGACGGTATGCCATTTGACTTGGTTAATACTGATATGACTAAGAAAAATATATCAAAATTGATTAACTTTAGTTATCGTCATTTGGGTAATAAGGACACGGTGATGTTAGCCGATCAAATCATGTATTTAGGTTTTAAATATGCGACTAAATCGGGAGTGTCTTTTGGAATAGAAGACATGGTTATTCCGGAAAAGAAAACTTCTATTCTAGAAGACGCGGAAAAAGAAGTCAGTGAAATTCAAAGGCAATATTCTTCCGGTTTAGTTACGGATGGTGAGCGATATAATAAAGTTGTAGATATCTGGTCTCATGCAAATGAACAGGTAGCTAAAGTGATGATGGATGGCTTGGGAGAAGAAGAGGTCAAGGATGTTAATGGTGAAATGGTTAAGCAAAAATCATTTAACTCTGTTTTTATGATGGCTGAGTCAGGTGCGAGAGGGTCAGCGGCTCAAATCCGGCAGCTTGCTGGGATGCGCGGACTTATGGCTAAACCAGATGGGTCGATCATTGAAACACCGATTACAGCGAATTTTCGGGAAGGACTTGATGTATTGCAATACTTTATTTCTACACATGGTGCCCGTAAAGGACTTGCTGATACGGCTCTAAAAACAGCTAATTCAGGATATTTGACGCGTAGATTAGTAGATGTTGCACAAGATTTAGTAGTTTCACAGCCTGATTGTGGAACTATCAATGGATTGACAATGACACCAATAATAGAAGGTGGCGATGTTGTCGAAACATTGGCTGAGCGTGTATTGGGTAGGGTTATTGTAAATGATGCAATGGATCAGAAAGGCAAAGAGGTTGTTATTCCAGCAGGCACGATGATAGATGAGGCTATTGTTTCTGTTTTAGAAGATAATAGTATCGATCGGCTGTTAGTTCGCTCTGTAATAACCTGTGAGACAAGACAGGGTATATGCGCTAAGTGTTATGGGCGTGATTTGGCTCGAGGACATATGATCAATATAGGTGAGGCAATTGGAGTCGTTGCAGCGCAGTCTATTGGTGAGCCGGGTACTCAGTTAACTATGCGTACTTTTCATATTGGTGGGGCAGCTTCACGATCTGCTGCGATTAGTAATGTTCAAGTTAAATCGGTAGGAACGATTAAATTAAATAATTTAAAAACAGTTACTAATAAAGACGGGCATTTAGTCGCTGTATCTAGGTCTGGTGAAGTGGGTGTCATGGATGCTTATGGTAGGGAGCGGGAACGTTATAAAATTCCATACGGTTCTGTCTTAACGGTTAATGATGGTGGGGCTGTCAAAACAGGGGATATTATTGTGAGTTGGGATCCTCATACTCATCCCGTAGTGACGGAAGTAAACGGATTAGTTCAATTAATTGATTTTATTGATGGTGTGACTGTCCAAGAACAGTCAGATGATATTACTGGCTTGACGTCTAGGGTGGTTACAGACCCTAAGCTTAGGAGTGCTGCTGGTAAAGAGTTAAGACCTATGGTTAGATTGCATGATGAGCAAGGAGATTCTATAAATCTGCCAAATACAGATATTCCGGCACAATATTTTTTACCTGCAGGCGCAATAGCAGGCATTAAAGATGGTGGGGAAGTGATGGTTGGTGATGTTTTAGCTAGAATTCCCCAAGAATCAAGTAAAACAAGAGATATTACGGGGGGGTTACCTCGAGTTGCAGATTTATTTGAGGCGCGTAAAACTAAAGACCCTGCGATATTAGCAGAGGCAACAGGTATGATTTCTTTTGGTAAGGAGACAAAGGGGAAGCAGCGTGTGGTTATAACTGACTCAGAAGGTGAGCAATATGAGACATTAATTCCAAAATGGCGTCATATTACTGTTTTTGAGGGAGAGTTTGTTGAAAAGGGTGAGACAATTGCTGAGGGTGAATTAACACCACACGATATATTAAGATTACGGGGTATTGAAGAATTAGCTGACTATTTAGTTAAAGAAATTCAAGATGTTTATCGGCTGCAAGGTGTGGGTATTAATGATAAGCATATTGAAGCAATCATTCGCCAAATGTTAAGAAAAGTCGATATAACGTCATCAGGAGAAACAGATTTTGTTAAAGGAGAGCAAGTCGAAAGGGGGTTTGTCAATGAGGTAAATGACAAGATGGAAAAGGAAGGGAAAATTCCTGCAACTTATGAGTCAGTTTTATTAGGCATTACTAAAGCCTCTCTTGCGACAGAGTCATTTATTTCAGCTGCATCATTTCAAGAAACTACGCGTGTCTTAACAGATGCAGCAGTTAGAGGAATAAGCGATGGTCTAAATGGATTGAAAGAAAATGTCATTGTGGGTCGATTGATACCCGCAGGAACGGGCCTAGCATATCATGAGCAGCGAAGAAAGAAACACTTGAATAAAGCTATTAAAAATTCTGCTTCGGAAACCGTTGTTGTAGATACGGATGAAGTTGAAGAGGCGCTTAAGCAAGCGTTAAATACAGAATAAATATAAAAAATATTGACCTGTTCTACATAATAAGTGTATTATATACGGCTAACGTAAGTTAAGTGCTTGAGTCAAGTAAGAGCCTAAATTGGTGAAGCTTGTTGTCTCAGTATCTGACATTTAAAATTGTAATTGGAGTAAATTAAGATATGGCAACGATCAACCAGTTGGTTCGTAAGCCTCGTGCTAAAAAAATTGATAAAAGCAATGTTCCAGCATTGAAGGCGTGTCCTCAAAGGCGTGGGGTTTGTACTCGTGTTTATACTACAACACCCAAAAAGCCAAATTCAGCAATGCGTAAAGTTGCGAGGGTTAGGTTGACTAGTGGTTATGAGGTGAGTAGTTATATAGGTGGGGAGGGTCATAACCTACAGGAACACTCTGTCGTATTAATTAGAGGTGGGCGTGTGAAGGATTTGCCCGGTGTTCGTTATCACGTTGTTCGTGGGAGTCTTGATACTTCTGGGGTTGATGGAAGAAAAGCAGGGCGCTCGAAATATGGCGCTAAAAAACCTAAGTCTTAAGAGGTAGTAATAAATGTCAAGAAGAAGAGCGGCAACAAAACGAAGCGTGATACCTGATCCTAGATTTGGTAGCGAAATGTTGACTAAATTTATGAACCTTTTGATGGTAAGTGGGAAAAAATCAGTTGCAGAAAAGATTGTATATAGTGCGTTAGATGAGATTGGCTCAAAAGGCCATGAGGAACCTTTAGAGGTATTGTCAAAGGCGTTAGAAAATGTTCAGCCGAGAGTAGAGGTTAAATCGCGCCGTGTAGGTGGTGCAACCTATCAGGTTCCGGTTGAGGTTAGGCCAGCAAGAAGAACGGCACTTGCCATGCGTTGGTTGATAGAGGCAGCTCGTAAACGGAATGATAGAACAATGGCAAAAAAACTAGCGGGCGAATTGCTGGATGCATTTGAAGGTCGTGGTGCAGCAAATAAAAAGCGTGAAGATGTGCATAAGATGGCTGATGCGAATAAGGCTTTTTCTCATTATCGTTGGTAATTTAAAGCATTGAATTGAAGGTTTAGTTGTGGGGCGGAAAACACCTATAGATCGATATAGAAATATAGGGATTATGGCACATATAGATGCTGGAAAAACAACTACAACTGAAAGGATTTTGTACTATACGGGCGTATCACATAAGATAGGTGAGGTTCATGATGGTGCGGCTACAATGGATTGGATGGAGCAAGAACAAGAAAGAGGGATTACAATAACATCTGCAGCGACTACATGTTTCTGGAGTGGAATGGATAAGCAATTTCCACAGCACCGTATCAATATTATTGATACGCCAGGTCATGTTGACTTTACAATAGAAGTGGAAAGGTCATTGCGTGTTTTAGATGGGGCGTGTGCAGTTTTTTGTGCGGTAGGTGGGGTTGAGCCACAATCTGAAACAGTATGGAGGCAGGCAGATAAGTATCGTGTTCCAAGAATAGTGTTTGTGAACAAAATGGATCGTTCGGGAGCAGATTTTTTTCGAGTTGTTAATCAAATATCGATTCGATTGGGAGCAAATCCTGTTTTAATGCAAATACCAATAGGGGTTGAAGATAGTTTTGAGGGGGTTGTTGATCTCTTGAGGATGAAAGCTATTTATTGGGAAGAAAAGAATATGGGGATGGCTTTTAAGGAAGAAGCAATACCAGAAAATTTGATTGCTCTGGCAGAGGAATGGCGAGAGAAAATGGTTGAAGCGGCAGCGGATGCAAATGATGAGCTCATGGAAAAATACCTAGAGGAAGGTGTTTTAACAGATTTAGAAATACAAGTCGGTATTAGGGAGCAAGTGCTACACAATAAGGCGGTGCCGGCATATTGTGGTTCAGCCTTTAAGAATAAAGGTGTTCAAGCTTTGCTGGATGCTGTTATTGAGTATTTGCCTGCACCTACAGATGTTCCGGCGGTTGAAGGGTTGAGCGAGTCTTCTGAAAAACTACAGACAAGGTTAGCTGATGATTCTGAACCCTTTTCAGCTTTAGTTTTTAAGATAGCAACGGATCCATTTGTTGGGTCATTAGCTTTTTTTAGAGTTTATTCAGGTGTTTTATCGTCTGGTGATGTGGTGTTCAACCCAGGGAAAGATAAAAGAGAGAGGGTCGGAAGGCTTGTTCAATTACATGCGAATAGTCGAGAAGAAGTTAAAGAAGTAAGAGCGGGAGACATTGCTGCAGTTATTGGGCTTAAAGAAGCAGTAACTGGGGATACACTGTGCGATTTAAAGGAAAAGATTGTACTTGAGAAAATTGATTTTCCTGCACCTGTAATATCGGTGGCTGTAGAGCCAAAGACATTGGCAGATCAGGATAAGTTGAGGCTGGCTCTTAGCAAACTTGCTCAGGAAGATCCATCCTTTAAAGTCAGTACGGATGATGAGTCTGGGCAAACGATTATTTCAGGAATGGGGGAGTTGCATCTTGAAATTATTGTTGATCGCTTAAAAAGAGAGTTTCAAGTGTTAGCAAATGTTGGTGATCCACAAGTTGCTTATCGAGAAACCATCTCTAAATCGGTAGAATGCGAAGGGAAGTTTATTAGGCAATCAGGTGGGCGCGGGCAGTATGGGCATGTTTGCTTGAAACTTGAATCTTTAGAGCAAGGAAGCGGCTATATATTTGTTAATGAAATTACGGGCGGAGCTGTTCCAAAAGAATTTATCCCCGCAATTGATAAAGGTATTCAAGAACAAATGGAAAATGGCATAGTAGCTGGTTTTCCCGTTGTAGATGTAAAAGTTAGCTTATTCGATGGTTCATATCATGATGTCGATTCGAATGAAATGGCTTTCAAAATAGCAGGATCTATTGGCTTCAGGGATGGGGCGAAAACTGCAAATCCTGTGTTACTTGAACCAATTATGAAGGTTGAAGTGGTTACTCCCCAAGATTACTTGGGGGACGTTGTTGGTGACGTTAATAGACGTCGCGGAGTTGTTCTGGGAATGGACGACTCGCCAGCTGGAACAGCAATCGATTGTGAAGTTCCATTGGCTGAGATGTTTGGTTATGCAACTGATTTACGTTCGGCAACACAAGGGCGAGCAACATACAGTATGCAGTTTGAAAAATATAGCGAAACACCTGCAAGTATTGCGGAAGCTATTATTAGTAATTAAAGTAAAAACAAGGTATTGACTCATGGCTAAAGAAAAATTTGAAAGAAATAAACCTCATGTTAACGTAGGAACCATCGGACACGTTGATCATGGAAAAACCACATTAACAGCAGCTTTAACTAAAGTGATGGCAGAGGCAATGGGCGGCGAGGCAAAGGCATTTGATGAAATTGATAATGCCCCAGAAGAACGAGAGCGTGGAATTACGATTGCTACCTCCCATGTAGAATATGAATCTGAAAACCGTCACTATGCTCATGTAGATTGCCCTGGACACGCTGATTATGTAAAAAACATGATTACTGGTGCTGCTCAAATGGATGGA
>CAZWEA010000080.1:0-14207 GCA_964632635.1 uncultured Cocleimonas sp.
GGTTGCAGGGTGGTTAGGCCTGCATCCGCCCGACTTTGCTGCAGGAACAGTTGCTATAGCCTTCGGTTTGGCAGCATCCTCGTTATTCCCTGCACTAATGATGGGGATTTTCTCGAAACGCATCAATAAAACAGGCGCGATTGCAGGTATGCTCGCAGGTATCGGTGTGACCATGTTGTATGTATTCCAACATAAAGGCATCATGTTTATTCCAGGTACATCCTTTCTTGGTGGTATGGAAAAGGATTGGTTCTTTGGGATATCACCGAATGCATTTGGTGCCGTTGGCGCTCTTGTTAACTTTGTCGTTGCTCATATTGTTTCTAGAGTAACCGCACCAGTGCCGAATCATATAAAGGACTTAGTTGAAAATATTCGTGTACCTATTGGAGCGGGTGCAGCACAGGAAGATATGGAAAACATTTAGTTATATTTACTACTCGAGATAATAATCTCTTAAAAAGGCTCCTTTTGGAGCCTTTTTAAGTTTAGGTGAACTATAATTATTATGATAAACCTTTGTACGCGTGTGCATCTGTTATCAAGAATAAAAAGTATCTCTTAGCCAAGTCCCAAGTATTTAATACTTATGATTTAAGCTCTTTATTTTAATAATCTTATTTCCTTACCTATTCTCTAACTATGACTAAAAAAATTAAAAAGCTAATGGTAGCCAATCGTGGCGAAATTGCGATTCGAATTCTACGTGCTGCCTCTGAACTCAATATTACAACGGTTTCAATTTATACGAATGAAGACCGTTTTTCACCGCATCGCTATAAAGCAGATGAAGCCTATCAAATTGGTGAAAATGATGACCCTCTCATGCCTTATCTCAATATTGAAGGTTTGATTGAGACAGCTAAAATAAATCAGGTAGATGCGATTCACCCGGGTTATGGCTTTCTTTCAGAGAATGTTACATTTGCACGACGTTGTCGTGAAGAAGGAATAATTTTTATTGGCCCTGCTCCCGAGGTTATGGAGCAATTGGGTGATAAGGTTCAGGCAAAACAAAATGCTATTGATGCTGGTATTCCCGTTATAGAAGATAGCAATGAACCATTGAATTCACTTCAGATTGCAGCAAAAGAAGCTGAACGCATTGGCTATCCGTTGATGATAAAAGCGGCTTCTGGTGGAGGTGGTCGAGGAATGCGTATTTTACGTTCAGCAGATGAATTGGCAACTGCTTATAACGAAGCACGCAGTGAAGCGGCCAAAGCATTTGGTGACGACACCGTATTCTTAGAAAAATACCTCGATTCACCGAAGCATATTGAAATCCAGATTTTAGGAGACAACTATGGGAATTTGGTGCATTTATATGAACGAGATTGTTCAGTTCAAAGACGCTTCCAGAAAGTTATTGAAATGGCACCCAGTGCAACCCTAACTGAAAAGACCCGTAACAAGCTCTATGAATATGCTTTGAAAATCACCAGCCATGTCAATTACAGTAATGCCGGTACGGTAGAGTTTCTAGTAGATAATGAGGAGAATATTTACTTTATTGAAGTGAATCCTCGTGTTCAGGTAGAGCATACAATTACAGAGGAAGTCACTGGAATTGATATTGTGTGTAGCCAGATTCATATTGCCAATGGCTGTAAGCTTTCTGATCCTGAAATTAATATTCAATCACAAGAGGATATTTCAGTACGTGGTTTTGCTGTGCAATGTCGAATCACAACTGAAGATCCAACCCAAAATTTCAAACCTGATTTTGGTACCATTATTGCGTATCGAAGTGCCGCTGGATTTGGTATTCGACTTGATGCAGGTGCTGTTTATGCAGGTGCAAAAGTATCCCCTTTTTATGATTCTATGCTGGTCAAAATATCAGCATCAGGCCGTACACTTGATGGCGCTATTAGACGTGCCCATCGTGCTTTACGTGAGTTTCGCATTCGTGGCGTAAAAACGAATATTGGTTTTTTGTTAAATGTACTTGATCACCCCACTTTCCGTGCTGGCGAGGTGAAAGTTACCTTTTTGGAAAAGCATCCTGAACTCTATAATGTTCCTACTCGTCTTGATCGTGGTACAAAAACACTGAGCTATCTCGCCAAAATTATAGTCAATGGCAACCCAGATATATTAAATCCTGATCCAGATCGAAACTTTCGCAAACCCGTAATTCCAGCATTTGATAAGTTATCTGATTATCCTGAAGGCACTAAAAATAAACTGGATGCATTGGGTGCTGATGGTTTTGTTCAGTGGATTAAAGATCAGGACAATATTTTATACACTGATACCACTTTGCGGGATGCACATCAGTCCTTGTTAGCAACCCGTATGCGCACCAAAGATATGCATAAAATTGCTGAAGGATTTGCAAAAAATCATTCCCAGCTATTTTCATTAGAAATGTGGGGTGGTGCTACCTTTGATGTTGCTATGCGATTTTTACATGAATGTCCTTGGAAACGATTGCGCTTATTGCGTAAAGCCATTCCCAATATATTATTCCAGATGTTATTTCGTGGCTCTAACGCGGTTGGTTACAAAGCCTATCCAGATAATTTGATTGAAAAATTTATTATTGAATCATCGGAGCAAGGCATAGATGTTTTTCGTATTTTCGATTCATTGAACTGGGTTGAAGGCATGCGAAAATCTATCCAAGTAGTGAGAGAACAAACAGGAGGAATTGCCGAGGCCACTATTTGTTATACAGGTGATGTACTAAATACTGATTCCAGCAATAAGTTTAATATGCAGTACTATCTTGATCTTGCAAAACAACTTGAAGATGCGGGTGCACATACACTGGCGCTTAAAGATATGGCAGGATTATTAAAACCCTATGCGGCAGAAGAACTGATTCCAGCACTTAAAGATACAGTTGATTTACCCATTCATTTACACACCCATGACACCTCCTCTATGCAATCGGCAACTCTGTTAAAAGCGATTGAAAAAGATGTAGATATTGTCGATGCCTGCTTGAGTTCAATGTCAGGTTTAACTTCACAGCCAAACTTGAATTCACTGATTGCTGCGATGCAGGGGCAACCTCGTGAACAGGAATTTAATCTGGACTCGCTTAATCAATATGCCAACTACTGGGAAGATATGCGTGAAGTTTACTATCCTTTTGAGTCTGGTTTAAAGGCTGGAACGGCAGAAGTTTACGATCATGAAATACCTGGTGGTCAATATTCCAATTTACGTCCACAGTCAATCGCATTAGGGCTTGAGCACAAGTTTGAAGAGGTTAAAGAGAACTACGCAATCGTAAATAAAATGTTTGGTGATATCGTAAAAGTCACGCCGTCTTCCAAAGTTGTGGGGGATATGGCTATCTTTATGACTTCTAACGGTTTAACTGAAAAGGATGTGATGGAACAAGGGGGGTCGTTAGCCTTCCCTGATTCGGTATTGGATTTATTTAAAGGGAACTTGGGGCAAACTGAAGGGGGGTTTCCGCAGGAATTAAGCAAGCTGGTGCTTAAAAATGACAAACCTTTCACGGATCGACCTAATGATCATTTAAAACCAATCGACTTTGATAAGGAGTTTGTTACATTTCAGGAAAAGTTCGATGAACGGCGCACCATGTGTGATTTCCTCTCTTATATGATGTATCCCAAAGTCTACGAGGATTTTTATCAGCATCATGAAGAATTTGGAAATATCTCAGTACTGCCTACTGCTGCGTTTTTCTATGGCTTAAGGCAAAGAGAAGAACTCACCGTTGAATTAGGTCCGGGCAAAGTAATTATTATCCGTATGCTCTATGCCTCACCACCAGATTCTGGCGGAATCCGTACTGTTACCTTTACGCTTAATGGTCAGACTAGAAGTATCACTATTCGAGATGATTCGGTTAAATCTACCAAAAAAGTTAATCGTAAGGCAGTAGAAGAAAATGAAATTGGTACACCTATTCTTGGACGCCTAGCAGCAATCGTTGTAGAGCAAGAACAGGAAGTTGAGAAAGATGCCCCTTTATTTGTAATTGAAGCAATGAAAATGGAATCTACTATCACTGCACCTTTTTCAGGAATAATAAAGAAAATTTATCTTGAAGAAGGTGAAATTCTTGAACAAGGCGATCTAGTTGTTGAGTTTGAATAAAAACCAAATAATAGGAAACGTTCATACGTATACAAGAAACGGAGAAAATTAAATGCCCAAAAAAGACAGTGTTACCTTAATCGATAACCGTACTGGAAAACAAATAGAGCTAGATTTGTTAAAGCCGAGTTGTGGCCCTATGACTGTAGATGTGCGCAGCCTCTATCAACAAC
This sequence comes from uncultured Cocleimonas sp., assembly GCA_964632635.1. Taxonomy (GTDB): domain Bacteria; phylum Pseudomonadota; class Gammaproteobacteria; order Thiotrichales; family Thiotrichaceae; genus Cocleimonas. The sequence goes on from CAZWEA010000080.1 coordinate 4,260, forward strand.
TAGGCTACTTTACTTACGACCCTGGATTTATGGCAACGGCAAGTTGTTGGAGTAATATAACTTATCTTGATGGTGATAAAGGTATTCTTGAGTATCGTGGGTACCCGATTGAACAACTTGCGGAAAAAAGTACTTTTTTAGAAACAAGCTATCTACTTCTTAATGGTGAGTTACCCAATCAAGAAGAGCTTGAGGAATTTACCTATTCAATCAAACACCACACCATGTTGCATGAACAATTGATTCGATTCTACAGTGGTTTTCGTCGTGACTCTCATCCGATGGCAATCATGGTCGGCGTGGTTGCAGCGCTCTCAGCTTTTTATCACGATGATGAAGATATTCATGATCCAGCCCACCGTATTGATGCCGCACACAGGTTGATTGCAAAAATGCCAACTATTGCTGCTTGGAGTTATCGTTATGCAATGGGTATGCCATTTGTTTATCCAAAGAACTCTTTAGGTTTTAGTGAAAACTTTTTGCATATGATGTTCTCGACACCTTGTGAGGATTACAAAGTTGATCCTTTGTTGGCGAAGGCGCTGGATATAATTCTTATTTTACATGCAGATCATGAACAAAATGCGTCAACCTCAACAGTGCGTTTAGCAGGAAGTTCTCAAGCTAATCCATTTGCTGTACTTGCTTCAGGAATAGCATCTTTATGGGGGCCTGCTCATGGTGGTGCTAATGAAGCTGTCATTAAAATGTTAATGGAGATTAATGATTCAGGGAGGCCACTTTCATACTTTGTTGATAAAGCAAAAGATAAGAATGATAGATTTAGATTAATGGGATTTGGTCATCGTGTTTATAAAAACTATGATCCCCGCGCAAAAATCATCAGAGAAATTTGTCATAAAATGCTAGAAGATGGGCAGTGTACAAATCCTGAGCATCAAAAGTTACTTGATACTGCAATGGATTTGGAAAAAGTAGCACTTGAAGATGATTATTTTAAATCACGAAACCTCTATCCCAATGTTGATTTTTACTCAGGAATTATCTTTCTTGGGATGGGTATTCCGCTCAATATGTTTACGGTTTTATTTGCAGTAGGCCGAACAGTAGGCTGGGTATCGCAATGGAATGAAATGATGGGTGATCCGCAATCTAAAATAGGGCGACCTCGTCAGTTGTATACGGGCTCTACTAATCGAGACTATACAGACTTAAGTAATCGATAATGACCCGCTATATTTAATTGTTCAAAAAAGGCGGGGGTGCCCTTCGACTTTGTTCAGGATAAACCATTACAATCTTCTAAAAAAGGCGGGGGTGCCATATTCATTATGTATCTAGCTAAGATACTGATACATAAGTATTTCATTATATAATCATGTAATTCTTGATGTTGACATAGATCAACTTATGTATCATTCTTAAATTGTACTAAGAATTCCTTCAACCGCTAGAAGGATGTATAGTCGGAATAAGGAGGATGCTCCCCCCGAATACCGACAGCTAAGGCCTACTCCTAGAGTAGGCTTTTTTTATTTTAATTTTTATTCTGCGCCATGACGTAAAACTGCTAGTGTTCTTGGTACATAAATATCTGCAATATCTGTCGATTCATACTCAAGTTTTATCTCTGGTAAAATACTTTGATAAATTTCATTTTCTTCAGGTATTCCGCCTTCACGTCGTTCCTCTGCAATCATTTCAAACTCCAATGGCAATAGATCTCTATTGAAACTTTCAAATGATTCTTGCGGTAGATCATTTAAGGTGAAAGAAATAGACTCTCCATGCTTTAAGGTTTTATTAATTTTATAATGATAATCTTTGGTGGTTTGGGTTACAGCTTTGTCATCATCTCCTCCATTTACTGCAATCAGATTTAATAATGTAGCACCAAAGTATCCAAGCACAATATCAAGAGCAATATTCCCATTATCTACTTCGTATAGATAATAACTAAAGTCCATGTCTCGTAGTAATGATAATCTTACGAGGTCATCCAGATCAATCTGATCAATATCAGTGACTTTGCAGTCCAAAATAGATAGCCATGCAGATGAGTATTCTTTTAAAAAGCCACAGAATTGGTAGTTACTTTTTTCACCTTGGACGGATACTACAACACGTTTGTTAATATAGCGTTCGAGTATTGGATTATAAGAATTACCGGCAGCAGAGAGTGCGGTAGTTCCCATTTTTTTTAAGTAATCACTCTGTGTTGAAAATACGGTGTTAGATGCGCTTGTGCCTTTCATGCGACTTAAAAACACACTCAAGGCCTCACCGATAGCATCATTAAACATATTAAAAAATATTCTTGTTTTACGTTTAATGATGTGAAAAAAACTAGGGCTACTAACTACTTCAACTTCTTTATTTCTTAAGAGCTGATTTGCTGTTGATAACTCACTATGATTTCTATATATAACGCAGATTTTATCAATATCATCTCGATATAGGATATAAGAATTGATAGGTGTGCCGATAGAGTTTTTGGCGCCACGAGAGAAAAATAATTCCATACCATTGGAATATACTTGGGTTTCCCCCCAGATTTTTTTACTATCTTGCATTTCGATAGTTGAATGAAACCCATGTAAGTCTTTTAAAACGCGGTCTTTATTGCGCCACTTCATTATATTGGAGAACAAAGCACCGAGAAAAATAAAGCCTACTGTCAGTAAAAATATACTATCCATGTTTTAGTAACCTCCTTTAAAGCAACGTACTAAGATGCAAGGAAGGTAGTTTACAGTAAAGATTATTTACCAGAGATTAATCAAAGCTCTAAATAAGTTTCCAAATAGCAGGCAAATAAAAGCCAGACCGAAGTCTGGCTGAAAGTCCCACAATAAGTAAGGGGTAGACTTATGTGGGTATGAGCCCTAAGGCTCAAGGGGCTAACAACGTATATAAACTTGGGGGGGCAGGTTATGTTGTTAGCAAAACAAGGTTAATTAATATTTATCAGTAAGATAGTATTTAATGGTAACTCCTCATCTGTCGGAGTAATATCTCATAGAAGCAGAGCTTCGTCCTGCTTAACCCGATGAGTCACCTCCTTTTCTGATAAAGGGCTAATTAAAGAATATAAAATATGAATAAACATAAAATGGTCGCCATTCTAATTGCTCCGTTTCTTGCTTTAGGTGGATATATTCTTGCTGATATTTACAGCACAAAAAAAGATGCAGATTCAGATAAGAAATTATTTGTCACAGATGTTTGTCGACCTGTAGTTGATCAATGTGAGATTTTAGGCATTGGTATGGAATTGAATTTAAAATTTGAGGTAACACCAAAAATTCAGCGCTTATTACCTATTAAACTCTCTTCGAAAACGTCCTTAGATGATGTGGCCATTTCTTTAGTCATAGCAGGTGTTGAGCAAGAGCCCATGAAGATGAAAAATATCGATGGCAAGAAAAACTGGGTGATTGATCTAATGCCGTTCGAAACTGTTAGTGCTGATAATTTAGTCGTTCGTCTTGTTGTTTCATATAAAGCCGCTTTGCATTTAGTTGAAATTCCCATTGTTTATTAGATAGGTTTATTAGATTGGTTTTATTAAATCGGCTTTATATCAACATCCAAACTTTAATGAAAAAAGATAATGAAAACACAAAAAACATTTTTACAACTTCGTGATCACTTACAGTCTCAAATTGTAGGCCAACATCATTTAATTGAGCGTTTATTAATTGGTGTCTTAACAGGTGGACATATCTTGTTGGAAGGACTTCCTGGTCTAGCTAAAACGACGGCAGTTCATGCTTTAGCAAGTGGGGTACATGCTTCTTTTCAACATATTCAATTCACCCCAGATTTAATGCCAGGTGATTTAACGGGTAGTGATATTTATGACCCTAAAGAGGGGGTGTTTCGATTTATCGAAGGTCCTTTATTTCATCAAATTGTTTTGGCGGATGAAATCAACCGTGCACCTCCAAAAGTACAGTCAGCATTGTTAGAGGCTATGCAGGAGCATAAGATAACAGTGGGTGGGGTAACTCGTGACCTACCTGATTTATTTTTAGTGATGGCAACACAAAATCCTTTAGAGCAAAGTGGTACTTATCCATTGCCTGAGGCACAGTTAGATCGGTTTTTATTACACGTGGTGTTGGATTATCCAAGCCCTGAAGAAGAATTGTTGATATTACAAAAAGATCAAAAATCACATTTTGGTGAAGATAAACTGGCAACTACAAAAGCCCCTTTGCAGCCAGAAACAGTATTGCAAGCTAGACATGAGGTCTCAGAAATTCATGTGGAAACAAGTTTAGAAGAATACATGGTTAAGCTGGTTGGTATGACGAGAAATCTTAATAAAATTGAGAGTGATTGGGCAGATTATTTACGTGCTGGAGCCTCTCCAAGAGCCTCAATTGCTTTGCTTCGTGCGAGTAGCGCATTAGCCTATATTAAAGGTCGTGATTATGTGATTCCTGAAGATATCGTTAGTGTTGCGCCTGATGCTTTGCGACATCGTATTATCCTTTCTCATAATGCAAAAGCTGCAGGAGTCGATGCTAATGCGATTATTGAGCGCATTCTTGCGGCAGTTGTTATTCCTTAATTAGATTTTGGGTTTACATTAATTACAAGCTATGAAATTAGAACCAATGTTGTCAGCACAGGATATTACTGATCTTCGATTGCAAGCTGCTCAGTTACAAAGTGAGGCTATTCCAGCACATAAGCTTGATTCAAGAGAAGCAGGGTGGTTACCAACCAGCGCGATTGGTAGTGGAATGGACTATGCAGAGAGCCGACTTTATCAACAAGGTGATGAACCACGTAATATCAATTGGCGATTAAGTGCTCGCAGCACTGAAACTTATGTCAAAACATATCATGTTGAGGCGCGCCCTAGTCTTTGTATTGTGCTAGATCAGCGTAGCTCCATGATTTTTGGAACGCGCACTCGATTAAAATCTGTACAAGCACTTCGTTTGGCAACGCTTTTAGCCTTTGTGGCTGAGCAGCATCAACTCCAATTGAGCATTATATTGTTTAATGACTCATCAGAATGGTTGGAGGTAAATAACACAGAAGCATTTTTAGCCGAGGTAAATAAGCACTCATATCTACAAATAGATGACCGAACAGCTAATGATCGGGATGAAGTTGACCATGTGCTAACAAAGTTAAACGAATGTATGAGGAAAGGCTCACTGATTTATTTTCTTAGTGACTTTGGTGATTTGAGTAAACACCATCAGAATCAGCTATCTCAGTTACAACAAAACAACTTTGTTCAAGCCTTGCATATAGTTGATCCTGCTGAACTGAATCTTGAAAAAAAGGGGGGGGTGGCATTACAAGATATGCTAACGCACGCATTAGTCATGCTAGGAGATGATCAAGAAACAGAGGTTAAACTTAACCATGCCTTGCAACAATACAATGACAATATAGAGCAAACTTTATTAAAGTCAGCGGTTTATTATTCTATGGTATCTACAGTAGATGAAGCTTTACATACCAAAATCATATTTCCTTTAGGTCATTAGAGGGATTATCGTTTGAATAATAAAAGCCAAATAGAAAACTTATTAGGTGGGTATCTTGAAGGTTTAATACTTCCTGAAAAAGCATCATCTATTTCCTTGATGGTTTGGATTCTAGGCGCGGTATTGTTGTGCCTAATTATATTTAGCCTTTGGCGGTGGTTACAGTTTCGACAGCTAGCAAAACAACGAGCATTGCGAAATTTGAAAGTAATTGATAAAGGCTCGTCACAAGTGATTGCCCTAAAACTTGCCAAACTTTTAAGACAGGGGTTAAAAGTACCTCGTTTATCTTTGTTTCAAACGGAAGAAATTAACAAATGGGCAGTCTTTAATAAAAGACTGAATAGTGCATGTTACTCAACAGAACCGCTTGGTGAGAGTGAAGTCCAAGAGCTCATAAAGCAAACTAGATATTGGTTGAGTAAATCGTGAATCTATCCAATTTTGAGTTTATCAGTTGGCAATGGTTGCTGTTGATCCCGATAGTGTTGGGAATAATGATTTGGTGGTATCAGCGAGAGGTTAATACTCAGCTGCAAGCTTCGATGATTGATCTTGACTCATCTGCCGATAATCATTTTTATCATCCATTAGTAAAGCAACTTATTGAAGCATCTGAGACCACATCAAAATCTACAGTATTCTGGAAGAAACCAGCTTTTTGGTTAAATACTCTCATTTTCACCTTATTATTAATGAGCTTGGCAGAACCTGTTCTGATTGGTAAACGTTTGCCAGATTTGCCACCTGAGCGAGATATTGTTTTTCTAGTCGATACATCTATTAGCATGCAGTTGAAAGACTATCAGCAAGATGGTATCCCAATTAAGCGGATAGAAATATTGCGTACTTTATTGGATGAGTTTGCGGTAAATATGCGCGGTGAGAAACTGTCTATCATTCTATTTGCTGAAAAAGCCTACATACTTGTGCCACTAACTAATGATCAAAGTCTGATTAGAAAGATGCTCCGTCGTATTACTACAACGCTGGCAGGGCGCTACACGGCTCTTGGCGATGCCTTACTTATGGCGCTTAATGAAACACAAAATACACGACTTGCAGGAAGTGGAAATGGATCTAATTCAAAACGACATAAAACTTTTATTCTCTTTACTGATGCAGATACTTCGCGTGGTGAGGTGACATCTACAGCCGCTGCAAAATTAGTTGCAGAACATAAAATACCTGTTTATACGATTGCTATCGGTTCTAGTAGTAAGGAGGATTCTAGTGATAATAATCAAGATAAAAAAATAAAAGGTGGATTGTTTAGCACGGTTGATCTTGGTTTATTAAAAGAGATTAGTGATATAACCCACGCTAAAAGCTATCAGGTTAATGATTCAGGAGCGATCCAAAAAGCGCTACAAAGTATTTTAAAACAAAGTCAAAATGTGGCAACACCGAAGCCAAGATTTGAGCAGCATGCTTTATATTTCTATCTTTTATTGCTCGCTTTATTGCTATTAGTTTTGGTGCAAATTATTACTTTATTCCCAGATTTTAAAGAGAATAGTAGGGACTCGCATGATTGAAACTATTCTTAATCTGTTACAAAGCATAGATTGGCAGCGCCCTTATTGGTTTTTGTTGATGCTACAACCATTGTTTTTATGGTTAATCATGCGCTGCTTAAAGTCCCGAAAGCAACAGAATTATGCTGAAGAACACCTGCTGCCTTGGGTGCAAGTCAAGACGAATAAAACACTATGGCAGAAACTATTTTCAAGAGATATTGCTTATTCTCTCGCATGGATTGGTTTTTCTTTAGCGCTTGCAGGGCCGCGACTACCCGATGATAAAGCTTTCGATACTAGCAACACTCAGCTAGATGTGATGCTAGTAATGGACCTGTCGCGCTCGATGTATGCAACAGATATTAAACCTTCCCGTTTGCGCCGTGCGGTATTAGAGGCATATGAGTTTTTGTCACTAGCCAAAGCAATGCGCGTAGGTATCGTTGTTTATGCAGCAAGAGCACATTTGTATGTGCCATTAACGAGTGACCTTCATGCATTGGAATTTTATTTAAAAGATTTAGATTCGATCGTTCTACCAACACAGGGCGGTGACTCTATTGGTGCTATCCATTTTGCACAAAGAGAGTTAAATCAATCAAAAAATCGTGCTAAAAGTATTATCTGGATGACAGATGGTGATTTGGATGAGCAGCAATTTGAGTCACTTGGAGAGTTGATTGGTGATAGCAGTAATATAAATATTCATGCTTTAAGCATAGCAAGCAATGAAAGCGCGCCTATTCCTTTACCTGATGGCACTTGGTTGAACGATAAAGGGCAGGGTGTCATAACAACGGCTAAGTTTGATCGACTAAGTCAATTCATTAAAAAAGGGGGGGGTGCCATATCAATAGTTAGTGATGATGAGTTTGATTGGAAACATATATACCAAGGTCTCTTGAAAAATATTCAGACATCTCAAAAGTCTCCATCAAAGCAGTGGAAACAGTTATATATGTGGTTCCTATTGCCGGCGTTAATTTTACTTTTCGTCGCGTATTTTCCTTCTTTTAGAGTTGTATTTATTTTCATTCTTCTTTCTGGATTAGTTGGTTACAGCGCTGCAAATGCTGATGAGGAGTACTTTAATACACTTAAAAAGGGTGAGGCGGTTTATCAAACTAAAAATTACGAGCAAGCCAAAGGTGCTTTTATTCAAGCGGTATTACAAGCAGGATCAGAAAGTGAGCGGGCTATGGCTTTGCATAATCTTGGAAATGTATTATTTCAAATGGGGGATTATAAGGCGGCTACAATACTTTTTGAGGACGCATTACGTTATAACGCAGAGCAGCAATCCAGTATGCAAAATAAAGCACTTAGCCATGAGCTGTACAAGACATTATTAAAACGGCGTAGTGCTTTGTCACTCCCAGGTAATGCTGATGGCACCTTAAACAAAGGCATGTTGCAAGATGACACTCTGCAAGCGCCAGCTTCATCTCGGGTGATGAAAACAGTCGTCACTGAATTTAAATTACCTGAGATGCCAAAAGATGATCTTAATAAACTATTAGAAAAAGGTTTGGCGAGAATAAAACTGCTGGAAGGAAATCAACAGGCTCAAAAAGAAAGACTTGAACAGAAAAAAGAGCTAACCCATGCCAGGCAATATTTAATCTCATTAGGTGAGGAAACAGAGACCAATGCTAATCCACTATGGAAGCGATTGTTTGAGATTGAAGAGGGGTTTGCTGGCTCGCTGAAAGCGCCAGAAACAATACCAGGAGTTAAGCCGTGGTAAGAGTTTTTTTATCATTATTGACGATGTCATTTATATTGTTAGTGTTGCTTAGCTCGCCACTTCAAGCAGAAAATGTGGAGGATGAATTACAAATTCATCTTAGTCTGTCCAAAAATAAAATTTGGCAGCGTGAGCAAGTGATTATTAAACTTGAGGTGATCAGCAAAGATAAGTTGGCGAGACTTGATAGTGCTAATTTTAAACTCGAAGGTTTTACGCTTGTTCCATTGTTGCAAGAAAGTGTTGAGGTGAATGATAAATTGCATCTACGCCAATCGTGGCAAGTTTTTTCACAATTTTCTGGTGAAAAAGTGATAGAACTTTCTGATATTAAGTATCGCCCAAGCCGTGGTAGAGCAACAATTTTAAAGCTTCCTAAAAAAATACTTTCAGTCATCGCTCTGCCAATTTATGTTCCTCCGACGATGCCTGTTGGAAAAATAATAATTAGTAACAATTCAAAAATTGGCTGGAATCTACTTACAAATAGATTGTATCAATGGGATATAACAATATTTGCAAAGCACGTTTCTCCTGAGACCTTACCCGCTATTTCTAGGCTATTACGCTCAACAAAAGAGATACAAATACTTCCCTTCAAAAAGATAAAGAAAGAGATGAATCTTGCAGATTTATCATATGAAATTAGCTATCAAGTTCCATTCAAAGCACGCAGTTTAGGTAGGCTCCATTTGCCAAAAATTGGCATACAGTTTTTTAATCCTGACTCAGGCAAGATAGAACAAGTGGTATTAGATAAGCCATTGGTATTGGTGCTAAATTATTTCGTGTTGATGTTTATTGCGGTTCTTATTGTTTTAATAATAGCTTTTTTAGGATGGAAATCTTTCATATTTTTTAAGCAAAGACGTAGCAGGAAAAAGAAAATAAATGCAGCCTTGCTGCAGCTAAAACAAGCAAAGAATTATCAACAAATTCGTGTCGCTCTAAATAACTTTGCGCTGGCTAATAATTGGCAAGAGAATTCTACACTAGAGGCTTTTGCTCAGAACGTGACTAAGAATATTACTAAGAGCTTTGCTAAGAATGTTCAACAAAACAGCAAAGCTGATGGTCAATTTTCAAAGTTAATAGAGCAACTGCAAAACCATCAGTTTTCCCATGATAGGCAAGATGAGATAGGCGAGCTGGCTAAAGCTATCTTTAAGCGACTCTCTAGTATTTGATGCTAAGTATAAAG
>CAZWEA010000081.1:0-13966 GCA_964632635.1 uncultured Cocleimonas sp.
TGGAAAATATCGGCAGCTTTACTAAGCTTACAATACTTGGATTTGATCAGCATCTCCTTAAGGGACCGCTCATTAAGAAAACTAAAATACATTCCCTTCGATACCAAACAAGCGAGCATATTCCTTAGTCGCATAACGATCTGTCATTCCAGCAACATAATCTGCGATCACGCGTGCTTGACCTGCCTTACCATCTGCTAACAATCCGGCTCTCGCTAAATCTAGGTGCTCAGGGGGCAGTAAACGTAAATCTTCCATAAAGATATTAAACAAGGCTTCAATAATTTGATGTGCCTTGCGCGTCATTCGATATACTTTATGATGAAAATAGAGGTTTTCGCGCAAGAATTTCTTTAGCTCTTGATTATATTTTTTCATCTCTGTGCTAAAGCTAATTAATTGCTGAGAATGGTTTCTAACATCATCAATCGTTTGTGGGCTTAGTTGTTCGATGTTATTACGACTAGTTTCAACTAAATCAATTACCTGTTCACCAATCATACGACGAATCGTTTCATGCACACGTCGATTGCCTCTTAAGTCGGGGTATTTCCACATAACTTTATCGTACTGCGAACTAAATAATTGCATATCACGCATTTGCTCAATACTAATTAAACCAGAACGTAAGCCATCGTCTATATCGTGGTTATTGTAGGCAACTTGATCTGCGATATTAGTTAATTGAGCCTCTAAAGAGGCTTGTGTTTTATTTAAAAAGCGCTCACCCACATCGCCAAGAATCTCAGCATTTTTTAAGGAGCTATGCTTAAGTATGCCTTCGCGTGTTTCAAACGTTAAATTTAAACCATCAAAATCTGCATAGTTTTTTTCTAAAAGATCAACAATCCTTAGAGACTGCAAGTTATGCTCAAAACCACCAAATTCTTTCATACAACCATGCAAAGCATCCTGCCCTGCATGTCCAAACGGTGTATGACCCAAATCATGCGCTAGCGAAATAGCTTCTGTTAAGTCTTCATCTAGATTTAATGTTCGTGCAATCGAGCGTGCAATTTGTGCTACTTCAAGTGAATGCGTCAAGCGTGTTCGATAAAGATCACCTTCATGATTCACAAATACTTGTGTTTTATATTCGAGGCGACGAAACCCTGTGGAATGAATAATCCTATCTCGATCACGTTGAAACTCAGAACGAAAAGTAGGCGAAGGCTCAGAAAATTTCCTGCCTTTACTTTTTTTAGGGCTGGCTGCGTAAGAGGCTTTCACTATGCTGAAATGACATCTTGAAGTGCTTGTTTATCAAAATCACTACTGATAAAGCTCTCGCCCATAGATTTCATTAGTACTAGATGTAGTACTCCATCCTGTACCTTTTTATCAATCGACATCAATTCACTAAACTGCTCAGCACTTATTTGTGCAGGCGGTGCTACTGGCAGTTTCGCCTTGATTAACAATTTACGAATACCATTAACATCTGCCTCTGTAATCCAACCGTGCTCCATCGAAAGTTTAGCTGCCATCATCATACCTACTGCAATTGCCTCGCCATGTAACCACTTTCCGTAACCCATACCTGTTTCAATCGCATGTCCAAATGTATGACCTAAATTTAATAAGGCACGTTGTCCCTGTTCCTTCTCATCAGCAGCAACAATATCAGCCTTGTGTTTACAAGAACGATAAATTGCATAAGCTAATGCTTCTGGATCACGCTTTAAAAGTAATGCCATATTTTCATCGAGCCAATCAATAAATTCTAGGTCATTAATATAGCCATATTTGATAATCTCAGCAATTCCAGCACTTAACTGACGATCATCCAATGTATTTAATGTCTTGGTATCAATAATCACACATTGGGGCTGATGAAAAGCACCAATCATATTTTTTCCCAAAGGATGATTAACCCCTGTTTTACCCCCAACGGAAGAATCCACCATGGATAAAAGTGTGGTAGGTACTTGGATGAAATTAATCCCACGTTGGTAACTTGCCGCAGCAAACCCAGAGACATCGCCAACGACACCGCCACCTAAGGCAAGTAAGGTTGTTTTACGATCACAACGTGCCTCAAGCATTTCAGTATGAATTTGATCCAGTGTTTGCATGGTTTTATATTGCTCACCATCTGGTAGAATAATATCGGAATTTGAGGCTGTATCGATTAATGCATGCAAGGAGTTAAGATATAAAGGAGCAACTGTTGTATTGCTAACAATTGTTGTTGTCTTTCCATGAATATGAGGTGAAATCAATTCAGATTTTTGCAATAAACCTGATCCAATGTGGATCGGATAACTACGATCACCCAGATCAACTATTAATGTTTTCATTTCACTCATTATTTTTTAAACCTTCAAGAATACGTTTCACAATCAAACCTGCTTTTTGCTTACCTGTTCTTATAACCGAATCTGCAACCTCTTTATAGTAGGGCTCTCTAGCTTTTAATAATTGAGTAAGCGTATCAAGAGGACTATCGGTTTGCATTAAAGGACGGCTTTTATCAAAACGTATACGTGAATATAATAGTTCTGCAGTGGTACATAGATAAATCACATGCCCGTACTTTTTCATATTTTTACGATTGGTTTCACGCAGTATGCTACCACCACCCGTTGCCAAAACAATATTGTCCATCAAACACAATTCGTCGATGACCTGCTCTTCCCTATCACGAAACCCCTGTTCACCTTCAATTTCGAATATGGTTGCAATATCCACACCTGTTCTCTCTTCTATGACACGATCAGAATCATAAAATTCTTTATTAAGTTGTTTAGCCAGATTCCGGCCTATGGTTGATTTTCCTGCTCCCATTAAACCAACTAAAATAATATTTTTATTCATACGGGGACTTATGCCAGTTGCAGAAACAGGAATCAAGAATTTATTTACAATAAGTAAAAAAAAGTAAACCTCTAATCATCAAGTTATTAATCAGCTTTCTAAAAAAAATAGCCATGCAAATATCTCAAGACGTAAAAACGATGAGTTACTTTTTGAAGTATAAATACAGCTATAAAATATGACCTATGTCGGTTAAGTATTAAACTAGAAAAAACTAACTGTAATTATGATATTTGACAGTTCATATAAGTAAAACCATGAAACAGATTCAAATTTATACCAATTTTGCAAAAACAGGGGGGGTGCCATATCAATAATTAGCTGATCAGGTATGATTAGTCAATGCTCTATATCCACACAAGCAACAAACTAGAACTACTTGCCAATGAATACGCAAATGTCGTTAAAACACCTCTGAAAAACCCTTTAGAAACGGAAACAGTGGTGGTTCAAAACGCAGGTATGGGCCGCTGGTTATCCATGTTTATGGCAGATGTGGCAGGAATTAGCGCAAATACCGACTTTACTTTTCCTGCTGATTTTATGTGGAAGTTATTACGTTTGGTGTCTACTAATGTTCCTGACCAAAGCCCCTGCTCACCTGAGACTTTGCGCTTTTTTATAATGGCAGAGCTGTCTGATAGTTCGGCTGATTACCCAGAGCTTCACCATTATATTTTAAACAGTTCTTCACAATCACTCAACGAGATCGCCTGCTGGGAACTTTCCTGTGAGCTTGCCCCTTTATTAGATCAATATTTATTTTACCGTAGCGACTGGATTCGTGATTGGGAGTCGGCTGATTATATAGCTGCTGAAAATAATCCAACTGAGAACTGGCAGGCGCGACTTTGGCGGCGCTGTATTAAAGACAATAACCTAGTTCACTGGCTGTCTTTGCAGGATCAATTTAAAACATCTCTGGTCAAAATTGATAAGGAAAAATTACAACAACGAATATCCTTCTTTTCAATGTCTGCACTCTCCCCTGGTTATCTTGATTTACTCGGCGAACTGGGTAAAAAAACTGATGTGCATCTTTATATTATAAACCCCTGTGGTGATATTTATTGGGGGGATATTCAGTCAGAAAAATCACGCGCTAAACTTGGTCTCGATGAACAACTATTAACAGATGTTGGAAATCCCCTACTCGCCTCGATGGGTAAGCAGGGGCGTGACTTTATTGCAAAACTCTATGACCTGCCCGAAGCGCAAGACCTCACAATAGTTAATGAAGATAACCCAACTGAAACCACCCTACTCAATCAGCTTCAATTAGATATTTATAATCTAACCGACCCCAAAGAATTTCAGCAGAAAACTGCCAAAGACAATAGTATTCAATTCAACGTTTGCCACACAGCGATGCGTGAAGTTGAAGTATTGCATGATCAAATTCTTAATGTATTAGAGCAAGACTCTGAAATTGCACCTTCTGATATTGTTGTGATGATGCCTGACGTGGAAAATTATGCGCCTTATATCGAAGCTGTTTTTTCTAGCAACACACCAAAACTTCCTTTTAGCATTACGGATAGCAAACCCACTGATGTATTCAATATCATTGAAGCGATTAACAAATTGCTGGTGCTTAGTGACACGCGTTTTGATGTTGAATCTGTTTTCGAATTATTAGACTTTAGCGATATTTATAATCATTTTGACCTGAATGAAACTCAAATTCACCAATGTAGAGAGTTTGCGCTCGCCACCAATATTCGCTGGGGTATTAGCGCCCAAAGTCGAATAAAAGACGACTTACCAAACAGTGAAGAACACACATGGAAATATGCATTAGACCGAATACTACTCGGCTACGCCATGGGCGATCACCCAGAAGGTGAGCAGCTTTTTAAATCTGAGAGGCGTTTATCGCTGCTACCTTTTGATAATATCGAAGGCAGTGATGCTATTATGTTAGCCAAGTTCAAGCAATTTACTGATACAGTTTTTGCAACCTATGACTGGCAAGCGGAACAACATTCATTCCAAAATTGGATTGAAAAGATCAAAAAACTGCTAAAAAAACTATTCTCTGAAAAATCTAATACCACTAAAATTCTCACCAGCCTTGATGCCATAAATAACAGTACCAAGCTTGCTGGTTTTAATCAAAAAGTTTCCTTCAGTGTTTTTAAAAAGACATTAGTAAAAAGCTTACAAAACATCACAGGTCCTGAAAAATATTTAGGTTATGGGATTACTTTTTGTGCGCTGGTGCCTATGCGTAGTGTACCTTTTAAAGTCGTTGTTTTAATGGGAATGAATGATGGAGACTTCCCGCACCAAGACAAACACCATAGCTTTGATTTAATTGCAAAAAAGTCTCGCCTTGGTGACAGGTCACGACGTGATGAAGATCGTTATTTATTTTTAGAATCGATTCTGGCGGCGCGTTCAAAACTTATTATTAGCTATATCGGACAAAGCATCAAAGACAATACCGATATACCGCCGTCAATTTTAGTCAGTGAATTGTTGGACTCATTAAAAATCTATAGTGGCATAGAAGCTAAAGATTGGGTCTGCAAACATCCATTACAAGCATTTAGCCCAAGATATTATAGCAACTCAAGTAAGCTGTACTCCTACGTTAATGAATACACCAAGTTGCATCAATCAGACAAAAAAGCACCTAGCGAAGTGTTTATAACAGAGCGATTGGATGAACTTGACAAAGAATTTAAAACGCTCTCAGTGCGCGACCTAATCAGTTTTTACCAAAGCCCAGCACGCATCTTTTTAAAACATCACTTTGCTATTCAAACTTTTGACGAAGAAGTCACCCTGCCCATTCGCGAACCCTTTGAACTCGGGTTTTTTGATAATCGTGACGTTAGAAATATTATTCAAGAAGGCATTCATCAAAATATAGAACTAAGCCATGAAAATATTTTAATCGCCCGTGCCAAGGGTTTACTACCGCACGGTGAAATCGGCGATGCTGTTTTTAATAATGAAACACAAACCATTCAAAACTTTACAGAACAGCTACCCACATTTGAATTCAAAGACTCTCCGCATATTGCATTAGACCTCGGCGAATTTCATTTATATGGCGATATAAAATCACACAGTAAAACAGGTCGAATCGTACAACAAGTCACCCAGCCCTACTTCCGTGATTATATTGATCTATGGATAAACCACCTCGCCCTAAACACACAGAATTTAAGCGCTAAGCAAAAGCAATCAAGCTTCCATTCACCAGAAAAATCTTTCACTCTAAGCCCTGTTGATAATGCAGAAGAACAACTCAAGCAATTATTAGAATACTACTGGAAAGGACTCCACTTTCCGCTAGCTTTTTTCCCCAAATCTGCTTTTAAAATGTATGAAAAAACAAAAAATGGTTATCCCAATCAAAAACAAGCAACAGACGCATGGATAGGCAGTGACTTTACCAGTGGCGAAAGGGGAAAATTTGAAAACTGGCTATTACATCGAACCGTGGAAATGGACGTAAATGAACAATCTGAAGAGTTTATTAAAACCAGCCAATTAGTGTTTGGTGAGATGTATTCTTGCTTTGTGGAGTTATAGGTATTTCAATTATCAAAAAAAGGCGGGGGTGCCATTACCTTCCAGCTATAACAAATCCTTAGCCATAATAATTGCATCTTCCCTGCCCTTATCCGCTGGGTAATAGTCTTTGCGTAAGCCTATTTCATTGTAGCCAGCGCTTTGATACAGACTAATCCCGATATGATTTGAATCTCTCACCTCTAAAAAACATGCTTCAGCTTTAAACTGCTTGGCTATCCATTCTGCTTCTTTTAATAGTTTTCTGCCCCAACCTTTACCTTGAATTTGTGGATACACACATAGATTTAAAAGATGAGCTTCTGAAACTGCAGTGGATAATATAACATGACCTACTAGTTCTTGATCCTGTTCAAACACCCAACAAGAATACATTGCATTTGCTAAGCAGTCTTCAAAGTTCTTTTGTTTCCAAGGATAGGGATAAGCAGATAACTCACCTTGCATAACATCTTCAAGGTCAATAATACTCATTTTACGAAGATGTTTTAAACTGCGTTTGGCACTCATTCGTCAGCTATCAAATGCATTGCGAGTTTTAAATCCTGCCAGGCTTTTCCCTTATCCTGAGGCTTACTCAATAAGTACGTTGGGTAGTAAGTCACGACAGTAGGAATGTCTGTTTCAGGGAGTTTTTGAGCTTTGCCTCGCAAACGCGCTAGTGGTTCTTTTGTTTGCAACAGGTTTTGTGCTGCCAATTGTCCAACCACCAATAATATTTTAGGTTTAACTTGGGCTATTTTCTCATTCAATACTTTATTTAAATCAACAGTTTCTTGCTCGGTCTGATTTTCACCTTGCGATGTTTTCAATACATTAATTAAATATGACTGCTTATACGGAGCATCAACGCCAACGGCTCGAATCATATTCGTTAATAACACTCCTGCTTCACCAGCAAAAGGCTGATAGGCATGATTAGCCATAAATTCTGGTGACTCACCAATAACCATCCAATCAGCTTCTAAATCACCTATTCCATAGACAATATGAGATGCTGTTTGAGCAATTTCATTCTTTTGGTTTTGCTGAGAAGGAACAACTAAATCTGCTGGCACAGATGGCTCTGTTAGTGGTTTTGTGGTATCAAGTGTGGGAATTTGTTGTTTTGCAAAGGTTGTAGGTTTTTGCTGTTGTTGTACTTGTTCAAGATTCTGGAGGATACTTTGCGCACCTGAACTCGACTCTTTTACTCTGGGAGTTTTCTCACTTAGCTTCTCATTTACTTTTTCTACAGCTATTAAATCACGGGATACCCAAACAGGTATTCCCATTGCATCAAGATATTTTAATTGAGAGGGGCTGGTCATACCTAAAGAGTTTAAGTGTTTTTATCGTTTGATACGATACTTTTCTCTCTCTTTTAAGGAAAACCTTAGAAACCTAGCCTATGAAAAATATTTTTCCTTAAACCAAGTAAATGGACCAGACAAAGCATAGATAAAGAACACAGTAAACAATACTTTAGGCGGATCAACCTGCACTAAGGCAAAGACTAAAACGACGCCTAAAATTGTTAAATGAGGAACCTTACCTTTAAGGTCAAACTCTTTGAAACTATTGTATTTCACATTACTTACCATCAATAAGCCTGCGAAGATTGACATGATCAATGCAGCTATTTCAAATGACTTACCAGACATTTCTAAGTCATGTAGCATCCAAATCATACCGACCATAATTCCAGCAGCAGAAGGACTTGGCAATCCAACAAAATGACGTTTGTCGACTTCATCAATCTGAGCATTGAAACGCGCCAAACGAAGTGCCGCACATGCAACGTAAATAAAAGCAGCCATCCACCCAAGCTTACCCCAAGCGACACTGGTATCGCGCATCGACACTAGCGCCCATTGGTACATGACTAAAGCGGGTGCAAGACCAAACGAAACCAAATCAGATAAACTATCGTATTGCTCACCAAATTCGGATTGTGTATTCGTCCAACGTGCGACACGACCATCTAAACCATCAAGTATCATTGCTACAAAAACAGCGATTGCGGCTTTTTCAAATTGACCATTCATACCGGCTAGAATCGCAAAAAAACCACTGAATAAAGCAGCAGTAGTCACCAAATTAGGTAATAAATAAATACCTTTCATTGGTTTTTTCTTTTCTGTTTCTAGTTCAGTCACATTATTAGAACCTTGTTCTAAATTCTCAGTAGTGCTTTTTTCAGCACTTTGTTCATTAATTTCATTCATAGGTGTCTTTGTATCATAGTTTGTTATTGCAGCACAGGAGGTTTTTGACAACAGGCAAAAAAAAACGGGCGCAAGGCCCGTTGAATGGTGATCGTTTAATACGATTTCTTATTGTTGTTAGCGGGGTCTATAATAACTTCATCCAGCTTTATCAAAGCTGAACAGCACAAATTTATTTACTTATTTCTTCTGCGTGAATATTGACCACCCCACGTTAGAAAACCCTTATTTACATAATTATGTTATTATTCATATATTTAAGACTGTTTTCTGTTCTGATTTATTCGCTTGAGTTTGTATCCAATGCTTGCAAATTCCACGTACACATCTATTATCCAACCACTTTTAGATCATTGAGTCTTTTTTATGAGAAATAAAACGGTTACAAATCAACCTGCAAATGTGGAACCACTTCAAGATCAAGTTCGCATTGTTGGAAATCTACTCGGAGAAATATTAAAAGAGCAGGAAGGAAAGCAAGTTTTTGAAGCCGTTGAATACTTAAGACAGGGCTATATAAGTCTGCGTCATCAAGATGATGAGACAAAACGCCAAGACTTGATGGCATTCATTGAAGCGCTAGATAGTGATACCTTAAAACAAGTCACACGTGCCTTTAATGTTTTCTATGTATTATCTAATATTGTTGAAGAAGATTTTTTGCACCGTGGTCGCCGTCAACTCTACCGCAAAGGTGATAATAAACTTTGGCAGGGTTCTTTCCTTGGCAGTGTTTCTGAGTTAGCAGAATCAGGTATGACTGCCCCAGAAATGCAAACCATCATCAACCAGTTACGTTATACGCCCGTTTTTACTGCACATCCAACCGAAGCTCGCAGAAGAACTGTGATGACCTTACAACGTCGTATTTTCTTGATTATTGATCAGCTTAATAATAGTGAACTCACCTCAGAGGAACGAGGTTCATTATCAAGGCAATTAAAAGCACAGATCCAACTTTTATGGCGCACCAGCGAAGTAAGGCATAACAAGCCGTCAGTAGAAGACGAAGTTAAATATGGTCTATTCTACTTCCATGCCAGCTTGTTTGAAGCAATCCCAATGATTTACCGTTATTTTGAGCGTGCTACCCGTAAAGTTTATGGACGTGGTGAAATCACAATACCGAATATATTAAAATTTGGTTCTTGGATAGGAGGTGATCGGGATGGTAATCCTTTTGTCACACCTGCTGTTACTCGTAATTCTATTCGCTTACATATGCAAGAAGCATTAGAAGAATATTACCGCCGTGTCATACACTTGCGTAGTGTTCTTACCCATGACCTTGAATATATCACCCCAGCCGATAATTTCTCTGCATCTTTAAAAAAAGATGAAGAACAAATAAGCATCAATGCCTTCAAAAAGAAACCCCATCTTTTTCAGGATGAGCCCTATCGTCGTAAATTACAGTTTATAGCGTATCGTTTAGCGATTAGTTTAAAAGTATTAAAAAATAGAATTGATGGTAAACCAACAGCTTTGCCTAAGGCTGCCTATCATAATGTGTCTGACTTTCTTGCAGAACTCTATTTAATTAGAGATTCACTCATCACTCATCAAGACAGTGATATCGCAAAACGTGAACTTAAAGACCTGACTCGCTTGGTTGAAACCTGTGGTTTCTCACTTTACGAATTAGATATTAGACAGGAATCAACGGTTCATTCCAATACAGTCACTGAAGTTCTAAAACAGTTCCAGCATGATATTGATTACAATGCACTTTCAGAGTCAGACCGTATTAGCTTACTCGCAGATATGATAGAAAGGGATAGCCTTCCTAATGCGAATCCAGAATCTCTTTCAGAAGAGTCTATAGAAGCATTAGAACTTTTCAACACCATGGTGCAAATGAGAAAAGAAACAGGTGATAAGATATTTGGCACCTATGTCATCTCAATGACACATGCTGCTAGTCATGTCATGGAAGTTATGTTCCTTGCTCGATTAGCAGGGCTTGTCGGCAAAGATAAGCAGGGAGAGGTCTTTTGCAATATTGAAATATCACCCTTGTTTGAAACCATTGAGGACTTAAAACACATTACCAGTGTTCTCACCAACCTATTTGAAAACACAGCTTATATGAAGCTACTAAAAGCCTCAGGTAATATGCAGGAAGTCATGTTGGGTTATTCAGACTCTTGTAAAGATGGTGGTATCTTAGCCTCTCAATGGAACCTATATAACGCACAAGAACAAGTCATTGCACTGACCGATAAATACAACGTTAAATGTAGAATGTTTCATGGACGTGGTGGAACCGTAGGTAGAGGTGGTGGACCAACTCACGAGGCAATCATATCTCAGCCACCTGATACAGTTCATGGGCAGATTAAGTTTACTGAACAAGGTGAAGTACTTTCTAATAAATATAGCAATACTGAAACTGCAATTTACGAATTAGGCGTTGGTATCACGGGTCTTTTAAAAGCCAGTCAGTCTCTAGTTAAGAAACATGGCAAATATGACGAGCGCTATCACAAAGCAATGACGGATATCGCAGCCGCAGGTGAAACAAGCTATCGTGACCTAACTGATTTTACGGAAGGCTTTCAGGATTATTTTTATGAGAACACACCGGTTACCGAAATTGGGCAACTTAATATTGGTTCGCGCCCATCACACCGTAAAGTAGATAGATCAAAAGCATCTATCCGTGCTATTCCTTGGGTATTTGGTTGGGCACAGGCAAGACATACGCTACCTGCTTGGTATGGAATTGGCTCTGCTTTAGAACAGTTTCGTAAAGTTCATGGCGAAGAAGTATTACGCGAGATGTATCAAAAATGGCCATTTTTCCGTGCATTATTAAGCAATGTGCAAATGGCATTGTTTAAAGCACAAATGGATATTGCCAAAGAGTATTCTAAACTCTGGACGGATAAAGAACGTTCAAAAAGTATCTATGCCAAAATAGCAGAGGAATATTATAAAACCGTTCAAGAAGTGTTAGGTATCGCCGAGATCGACACACTGATGGCAGAAACACCGCTATTACAATATTCATTAAGTCGACGTGAACCTTATCTTGATCCGCTAAACCATATTCAAATTACGATTTTAGGTAGACACCGTGCGCATATTGCTTCATCAAACGATGAGTCTCCTTGGTTAGATGAGTTATTACTGACGATTAATGCCATTGCGGCAGGAATGCGTAATACAGGTTAGTAGTAATACAGAGTTTCACTGCAATATAGAGTTTGGAGTTGTATATGAATAGTAAATCTCACTGGCAAAACATCTACACACAAAAAGATTCAACGCAACTAAGCTGGTTTCAGGAACATGCAGAAATGTCTCTGCATGTCATTAAGAAAAATGTACATGATAAAAATGCACAGTTAATTGATATTGGGGCCGGCGCATCCACTTTAGTGGATGATTTACTCCAGTCTGGCTACCGCAATATTGATGTGTTAGATATTTCCTCAGAAGCTTTACAAATATCCCAACAACGCATTGAAACATTACAAACTGATGCTAAAATAAATTGGATTCAAAGCAATATTCTTGAAGCTGACTTTCCTCATCATCATTATGATATGTGGCATGATCGTGCAGTTTTTCACTTTTTGACCAGACAACAAGACCGTCAACAATATATTCAAAAATTAATGCACGCCTTAAAACCCAATGGCAAAGTCATCATTTCTACCTTTGGTCCTGATGGGCCACTAGAATGCAGTGGCTTACCCATTGTGCGTTATAGTCATAATTCATTACACAATGAGTTTGGCTTAGCATTTGAACTATTAGAACATGGTGAAGAAGAACATCAAACACCCTCAGGCTCTATTCAGAAATTTATATATTGCTACTGCAAATTAAACAATAACGATAAGAAACATTAAACATGGATAAAAAACTAATAAACACCCGAATCACGCCAACAGAACACCTGAATATTCTATCTCAACTTGAAGTCAGTAAACTGCTGGATAGTACTGACAGTGGCTTATATCAGGTATTTCGCCAGTGCGCTCTCGCGGTTATGAGTCATGGGAATTATTCTGATGATGCAAAAGAGTTATTAGAAAAACATAAAGCATTTGATATTCGTATTATTCCTCAGTACCGAGGAATAAAGCTGGAAGTAGAAGGTGCTCCAGCAGATGCTTTTGTTGATGGCAAAATGATCAAAGGCATTAATGAACACTTATTTTCAGTGTTACGCGATATTATTTACACCCATGACATCATCATTGACAACCCAAAGTTTGATTTAAAAGAAACTGATGGTATTACTAATAGTGTCTTTCATATCTTGCGTAATGCTGGAATCTTACACCCTATGGAAAAACCACAAATGGTGGTTTGTTGGGGTGGACACTCAATCTCCGTAGAAGAGTATGATTACACCAAAGAAGTCGGCTATCAATTAGGTCTTCGAGGCATGGATATTTGTACTGGTTGTGGCCCAGGTGCAATGAAAGGCCCAATGAAAGGTGCTACATTTGGACACTCAAAACAACGAATTTATGATGGTATTTATCTTGGAATAACTGAACCAGGAATTATTGCTGCAGAATCCCCAAACCCGATTGTTAATGAACTTGTGATATTACCAGATATTGAAAAACGTCTAGAAGCCTTTGTGCGAACTGGACACGCTATCATTATTTTCCCCGGTGGCGCAGGAACCACTGAAGAACTACTTTATATTATTGGTATTTTATTACACCCTGATAATGCTGAACTTCCCTTCCCTCTTATTCTTAGCGCACCAGCTTGCTCTAAAGATTATTTCACTCAAATCGATAAATTCATTGGTGAGACTTTAGGAAAAGAAGCTCAACAATGTTATGAAATCATTATTGATGATCCACAAAAAGTAGCTCAGAGAATCAATAAAGGTACCAAAAAAGTTCGAGATTTCAGACGTGAACACAGTGATGCCTACTATTACAACTGGCGCTTAAAAATTGACAAAGAATTTCAAGATACTTTTGAGCCTACCCATGAAAACATGGAAGAGCTAGAACTACATAAAGACTTGGAAACTCACGTTCTTGCCGCTAATTTACGCCGTGCTTTTTCTGGCATTGTAGCAGGAAATGTAAAAGATGAAGGTATCAGAGCCATTGAAAAACACGGTCTATTTAAGCTCAGCGGCGACCCTGACATTATGAAAGGAATGGATACACTCCTAAAGTCTTTTGTTGAGCAACAGCGGATGAAGTTGCCTAGTGATATTCCCTATAAGCCATGTTATGAGATTATTCAAGCCTAACTTAAGTGTGTTTTTACAATTATTAAAAAAAGGCGGGGGTGCCATATCCCCTTTTTACTATCAGTTTAGATTGATAGACCTATTCAGATTAATAAATAGGTATTATTGAACATATTATCTCAAAGCGCAGTATTAAACATCATTCAACATTCATTAC
>CAZWEA010000082.1:0-13940 GCA_964632635.1 uncultured Cocleimonas sp.
CTGCGTCAAAGTGTTGGTCTTCGTGGCTATGCACAAAAGAATCCAAAGCAGGAATATAAGCGTGAAGCTTTTGAAATGTTTGAAGAATTGCTGGGTAAAATTAAGTTTGATGTGGTGACGTTTATTGCCAAGCTTGAAATTACAATTCCTGAAGAGGCTGAAGCCATTGAGGAAGAGCACAGACTCCAGCATGAACAGCAAGGTGATATGGAATTCACGCATGCTAATGCGGATAATTCTTTAGCTCAACCATCGCCTGCTGATGCCGTTGATGAATTTAAGCCGGAAGCCATGAAGCCCTTTAGACGAACTGTTGAGAAAGTAGGTCGTAATGAGCCGTGTCCCTGTGGGTCAGGGAAAAAATACAAGCAGTGTCACGGAAAACTTGTGTAGAACTAACTCAGCTCAGGAAACTATTAATTAGTAGTAAATGTGATGTAGGACCTTGAGCAGAGTCGAAGGGCACGGCAAGATAAGTCTTAGTTAAACGGATATAAAAAATGGCTGTAAATTATAAAGCTCCAACGTCCTTATCTCCTGTCAAAGGTATTCGTCTCGGTTCGATCACAGCAAATCTTCGTTATAAGGACCGTGATGACTTAACTCTAATAGAACTGGCAGAAGGTAGTCATGTTGCGGGCATATTTACCCAAAATGCATTTTGTGCGGCTCCTGTTTTAGTTTGTCGTGAGCATTTAGATAAAAGTGAAGGAATTCGTTATCTTGTTATCAATGCAGGAAATGCGAATGCGGGTACGGGTGAAGAGGGTTTAACTTCTGCTGAAATGATTTGTGCAGAGATTGCGGAAGAGACTTTATCAGCTTTAAATAGTATCTTGCCATTTTCCACGGGAGTTATTGGTGAGCAGTTACCCTATTGGACAATCGTTGAGCAGGTTCCTGCTTTAGTTGAAAGCCTAGGTGCTGATAATTGGTTGCAAGCTGCTCAGGCGATAATGACGACGGATACCAGCTTAAAAGCGATTAGCAAATCATTAGAATTAGATGATAAAACGGTGACTATTACTGGCATGACAAAAGGTGCTGGTATGATAGAACCCAATATGGCAACGATGCTAGCTTTTGTCGCAACGGATGCTGGAATCAGCAATGAAAACTTACAAAGTATCCTTGAAGATGCCGCTAAAAACTCATTCAATAGTATTACCGTAGATGGCGATACTTCAACAAATGATTCGCTGATTTTAATGGCCACAGGGAAATCTGGGGTGAATGTTGATGAGCTTGACAAAGACCAACTAGTGCTAGTCATTGATGCTATTCATGAGGTTTGCCAACAATTAGCTCAGGCAATTATTCGTGATGCTGAAGGTGCAACCAAGTTTGTTACTATCAAAGTTGATTCTGCCCTAGACTATGCTTATGCAAAAGAAATAGCCTATTCTGTGGCACGTTCTCCCTTAGTTAAAACAGCATTATTTGCCAGTGATCCTAACTGGGGTCGTTTATTAATGGCGATTGGTAAAGCACCTGTGAAAGATTTAGATGTGAGTAAATTGTCATTGTACTTAGGTGAAACACAATTACTTGAAAACGGTGAGCCTGTTGAAAGTTATAGCGAAGAGCAGGGTCAGGTTGAAATGGATAAGGCTGAAATTAGTATTCGCATTGAGTTAAATGCAGGCAAAGAATCTGCCACCGTTTGGACTTCAGATCTTTCACATGAGTATGTCACCATTAACGCTGAATATAGAAGTTAAATTAATCAAAGCACTTTAATATATGAATATGGCACCCCCCCCTTTTTTACTACTTTTAGGTCTTCTATTAAGTAGCCCTTTATTTGCCACTCAAGTGATTGCAGATGATTGTGCGGCAGTTAAAGCGAAATACCATTGTCCAGATAAGAAGCACAGATTGCATTTAAGTTTTGATGATGGTGTTGGCAGCGTTACTGATAAGGTTTTGGATATACTTAAACGTGAAAAAATTAAAGCAACGTTCTTTGTACTGGGCAATAAAATTGATTGCAGTCAATACAGTA
The DNA here is from genome assembly GCA_964632635.1 of uncultured Cocleimonas sp. Taxonomy (GTDB): domain Bacteria; phylum Pseudomonadota; class Gammaproteobacteria; order Thiotrichales; family Thiotrichaceae; genus Cocleimonas. The sequence continues at coordinate 2,006 of CAZWEA010000082.1, forward strand.
GTGGTAAGTCATTAACACTTTGTCAGCAGCGCTTTAAAACTTTACAGCGTATTAAACGTGAAGGTCATGATATTGGTTCACATGGTTATCAACATCTGCATCATTCAGAATTAGCTGCGAATGAATTAAAGCAGACACTATTAAAATCACGTCAAATCTTAGCACCTTATTTAACTACCGAGCCACCAATATTCCGCCTACCTTATGGTGATGGTTGGTTTAATCGTAAAGAGAAGCCTTTGGCAATGCAGACCTTGAAGCAATTAGGGTTTGAGCATATTGCTTGGGAAATGACGGCCTATGATTGGAATGAGAAGTTTCAGCAGGGTGATAAGATTTTGGATAATGTCTTAGATCAAATGTGCAGTGGAAGAGGGCGTGATGGCGTTGTTCTGTTCCATGATGGTGTCCATGAAAATGAACATGAAGGTCGTTTATTTACCGCTAACAATCTTGCACGTTGGATACCTAAAATGCGCTGTGTGGCTGATTTTAAACCCTTATTGCACTTCAAGAAGAAGCTTAAAAAGCGTTGATTGCTTGTGATTAAGTGGTGAAATAATAATGGCACCCCCCCCTTTTTTTGATAATTGCACTGTCTCTGCTACGTGATGACAATTCACGTAGCCGTAGCGGTCATTATCAATACTCAAGATCAAGTCCTTATTAGCAAGCGATCTGCAAAACAGCATCAAGGCAATAAATGGGAATTCCCCGGTGGCAAGGTTGAAGATGGGGAATCTGCACAGCAAGCATTAATTAGAGAAATTATTGAAGAGCTAGGAATTGAGATTACAAGTTCTGAGCATCTACTAGAAATCACACATAACTATAAAAATGATAGGGAAGTCTTTCTTGAAATTTTCAAAGTCACAAGCTGGTTGGGCAAAGCTGAAGGTCGAGAAGGTCAACCGATTCGTTGGGTGGGAAGAGATGAGCTTAGCCAGTATGAGTTTCCAGAGGCGAATGATGACATAGTGACGTTATTGACTACGTCGATACCTCAGCATAACCCAATTCAGTTGTAACCCTGATCTCTTACAGCATAAACCTACTTATACTGCTAAGCTTAGGTTAAGCACAATTGTTTTATACTGGCTTAATAATTGGGGAATTCTAGGAGAATTTATGAATCATATGCTAATCAAAACACTCGGCTTGTCAGCTTTATTACTATCTACTTCGATGGTTGATGCAAAGGGCTGGTTTGGGAGTAATAGTAGTCCATGGGGTGGAAAAAGCTTCTTTGGTAATAATAATAATGGTTATGATAATAATGACTGGCCAGAATGGACTCCGATGTATTGGATGGAAGAGTTTTTTAATAATGACAACAATGATTATTATCCAAGATCTTATGGACGATATCAGAACGCATATCAAAACCCTTATCAATCTCCTGCCTACTCAACACAATACATACCTGCGCCATATCTTGGTGGTCAGTATGCTCCTAGACAACGCCTTCCATCTTATGGATCTATGCCTAGACAAAGGTCTTATGGCACTAGATCTGGCTTTGGTGGTTTACCTTTTTCAAATAGAGGTATGACATCATTCCCTAGTATGGGGGGGAGTAACTTCTCTAATCCATTTTCATCTATGGGTGGCGGTTCTCCATGGAGTAGTTTTGGTGGGTCACCATTAAGCATGGGAGGATTTGGTTCGCCAATGGGAATGGGTGGTATGCCAGGAGGTTTTGGGTCACCGATGTCTCCATTATCTCCTATGTCAATGGGTGGTATGGGTATGCCAGGAGGTTTTGGATCTCCAATGTCCCCTATGTCTATGGGAGGTATGGGTATGCCAGGAATGAGCCCTTTCGGTGGTATGGGTAGCTCACCTTTTGGGGGTTCTGGATTTAGCCCTTTTAGGTAGATTTAAATAGATATAGAGCGTTAGTTAGTTAATTACTACGCTGTTAAATTTTGCGTTTTTATCTAAAGCGGTGATACTTTTTATTTTATCTAGACGTATCTCTTGCGAGCCATCTTTAATACCTATAAGCAAGAATTCTTGTTTATTTTCTATGCGCATATTTTGCGCTATTCCCAAAACTTTTCTGCCATCTAGCAACATAATTTCTAGGGTGTAATGATAAAGACAAGCAATCTCAAAGTAGTCATATAATCCGCATTTAATCGGTTGATAACTCATTACCTTTTACGAGCTGTGTGTATTTTAGGATGGCTAATAGATTGATGTTCAACTACATCGGCTTCACCCTTATGACGATAAATTCGCTTAGACTTGTTGGGATAGTCAGCCACATCATGTTTAAGGCGTTGTCCCATGACTAGGCATGTAAGTGTTTCAGTACCATCATTAAATAAAGCATGCGCTACTTTACTGGCGGGAAAACCAATAAAATCACCTTTGTTAACGTGGTAAATATCATCTTCAATGGTGAGTTTTCCAGTGCCTGCAATGATGTAAATAGCTTCCTCTTCATAAAGGTGTTTATGAAATTCAGTAGAGTCAAAACCAGGTTCCACATAGATCATGTGAACCCCCATATTAGACATCCCTACTGCATCACCAAGCGACTTGTTTAATCGAATCGCATTAGGGTTTAGAAAGTGAGTGATTTTCTCACCTTGCATCTTTTCTATTTCAGCTGCTTTAATTAGATACTGCTGTCTACCCATGACGTTTTCCTTATCCTTCTGGATTAATACCCGTCATCCCAACCGTATTGTAACCAGCATCAACATACATAATTTCAGCACTAATGCCTGTTGCTAGGTCAGATGATAAGAACGCGGCAGCATTACCGACTTCATCAATAGTGACGTTACGGCGCAAGGGTGCAGTGCCTGCAAACTGTTCTAACATGCCACGAAAACCTTTGATGCCCATTGCAGCAAGTGTCTTTATTGGTCCCGCTGAAATACAATTAACACGAATACCTTCAGGGCCAAGATCGGATGCCATAAAGCGTACTCCCGCTTCAAGACTGGCTTTTGCCATACCCATCACATTGTAATTTGGAATAGCAGATACAGCACCTAGATAACTAAGAGTTAACATAGAAGGGTTGCTACTGTCTTTCATCAGTGGCTTAGCTGCTTTTGCCATCGCAAGGAAACTGTAGGAACTAATATCATGCGCAACACCCGAGCCTTCTCGTGTGGTGTTATCAACAATGCTGCCTTCTAATTCTTCTTTAGGTGCAAAGCCGATTGAGTGAACCATCACATCCAATCTATCCCATGTTTTACCCAGATCGGTAAAACAATTTTGAATGGATTCATCACTGCCTGCATCGAGAGGTAATACAATGTCAGAACCTAATTCTGTGGCTACTTTTTCTACCCGTGCTTTCATACGATCATTTGGATAGCTAAATGCTAGTTCAGCACCTTCACGATGCATTGCTTTCGCTATTCCATATGCAATTGAACGATTGCTGGCGATACCTGCAATAAAGACACGTTTTCCTGACATAAAACCCATAAGAATTCCTTTTAGTAAATTTGATTGTAGGTTTGGAATAATACGGGGGAAGACCTATACAGTCCACGAAAATAAAGAAATCTCTCACAGGGAGTTTTAAAGTTTTGGGTGACTATTTCTTTTATTTTTTTGTATACTGCATTTATGGAATTAGATGTTCATAACGTTTATCTGTCAATAATGAGAGGAATGCAATCAGTGCATTAATATCTTTGTCACTTAGTATCGGTGCAATAAACTTCTCTGTTTGCAATGCAAGGTTTACAGCGACTTCAGGGGAACGCCAAGCAAGTCCAGTATCAGGGTTACTGATACGCTCCGAATTATTAAACTTGTCATAAAATAAAATTACAGTACGTAAGTTTTGAAAGATGCCATTGTGCATATAGGGTGCTGTGACAGCAACATTGCGTAATGTTGCTACTTTAAACTTTCCATTTTGAATTTCACTATTTTGCGAAGTAATCACAATTGGGTTATCAAGTAATCCATGGTCAATAAAATCTTGACCTTTACCATTGGCGTTACGTACAGCGATATTTTTAGGAACCCCCAAATTATGAAATTCATAGTTACTAAAGGTTTCTTCCAAAGCACCTTGATTTTGTTTTAATTGATGACACAAATTACAATTGGTTTTCGTCTTAGAAAAGAACAAGGCACGTCCTTCCTGTTCTTGAATAGTTAGTATGTATTTGTCATTTCCTTGGTAGCTCCTTAATGATCGATCATATTTAGAATTAAACGGATTAAATTGTTCAGTCTTTTCAAATTCGGCAATTGTCTCGGTCATTGCTGAATAAGCTTTATCAGAATCTTCAAATATTGTAGTCCCAAAAAGTGCTTGAAAAGCAGGAACGTATTCGTCACTTTCTTGTAAACGAATGACGACACTCATTTTATCTGGCATACCCATTTCCACAGGGTTAAGTGGTGGTTGACTTGCTTGACCTTTTAAATCTAATTTTTTCCCATCTAAAAACTGCCCACCTATAAATTCATTATCCATATTGCGATGAAATACGGGTGAAAATTTTGCATAGCTTGCTGTGGGTGTATTTCGATCACCAAATGAGAGACCATCATGTCCCGTTGAGACTGCTTTTTGTAATGCATTCACACGTGAATCCATAAAGGCATGATCTGGGTTGTGGCAAGTTGCACAGGACTGGGTTCTGCTAAGTGAGAGATTTATATCTGAAAAGAGTTTTTCGCCGAGCTGCACTTTAGATAATAAAGGAGGAGTTTCATTATTCGTATTGGTGCTATTCCCACCACCACAAGCTATCAAGCTAAATGATAATAATAAGAATAAAAAGTGACTGAAATATTTTTTCATAACTCTAAATGAGAAAAACCAAGATGATGTGGTTTTCCCCATTTCACTCGTTAATATTTCTCATTATTCCCCCACTTGAAGCGGGTCGTTACCACCGTTGCGACGAGCATAACTAATTGTAGTTGATGCTAACTTACTATTGTCCCACGCTCCGCCAGCTACATCGGGTTTAGCTTTGGTGTAGAGAATCATACAGCTTGCTTCGGTTTCATCTGTAGCGAGACCAACAATGCGTAAATAGCCTTTTCCATCTTTAGGCAACATGCTTTTATCGATATCTTTTCCATCTAAGTCTTTATAATTAAGGCTCATGACATCATCAGTGATAATGGATGAATAAGAACCAATAGCTTGTGTTGCTACACCAATAAATTTACCTGCATTTGTATAGGCTTGAATATTTGCTTCAGCTTGTCGATCATTTTGACCTGTAAAGTAAATGGCAAGATGTTGTCCAGATATCATTCGAAGTCCAGACATTAGGCGACTATTATTAGGGATGCCAGTGAAGTTGTTCCATATAATCCTACGTTTATCCTGTGATTCTGTTTGGATATACGCATCGATTTTTTTTCGAACATCAAGGTCTCCCGTTCTAACTAATACCCCTGTTCCAGAAGTGGGTGTATTACTTAACAGCTCTTCTACAATCACTTCAGCGCGTTCATTTGTTCCTCCATCAATTTGCACTAGTATATTTCCCACACATTCACCTTTTTCTGTACCTTTTGATTTCCAAACATCAAAGGTTAAATTTGTGGGTTTTGAGATAGGTTCTCCATCTTTCATTTGAAACTCGTTAGTGGTGGCTATAATATTTTTAATTTCACTACCAAAAAACATTATAGTTGAGGCATGACCTGACCCCGTTCTTTCAGTGCAACTTCCTTGTGTTGGTGTAATGGTAACAGCAGCTTGTGCAGTGGAAAAAGCAGTACATAAGCCAATTATCCCTAAAAGAAATGTAATCTGTGTATTTGTGTATTTTTTCATGGTGATATTTCCTAAATAGTTTTTGACTGTTACTGGGTTAAGGATAAAGGGTCATTTCCACCATTTCGTCGAGCGAAAGTTAGTGTTGACTGTGGTAATTTCGAATTAGACCAAGCACCACCTACAGTATTCGCGGTAGACTCTGAATAGAGCACCATACAACTTGCTTCAGTTTCAGAATCGGTTGAACCTAGAATTTTTAAATAAGCTTCTCCATCTGATGGTAAACTCGTTACTTTATCGCCGTTAGAATCGATATAGCTTAAACTTTTCACATCATCCGTTATGACTGCTGAGTTTTTACCTATTTGCTGTTTGGCAACACCAACGTATGTACCATCATTTTTAAATAACTGGATGTTGGCTTCTGCATTGTCACCAGACCCTGTAAAATAGATAGCCAGATGTTGTCCAGACACAAAACGCATTGAACTCATTAGGCGGCTGGTATTTGGCATTCCTGTAAAGTTGTTCCAGATCATAGAACGACCATCAGACTCATTGATATCGATAAAATTATCAAACTTTTTACGTACATCCAGTTGTCCAGTACGTACTAGAACACCTTGACCAAAGCTTGGTGTGTCAAGGTAATTTTCAATGGCTATCTGTGCACGATGATTTGTCCCACCATCTATATGAACTGTTATATTGCCAAGGCACTCACCTTCATTTACACCGTTAGCTTTCCAAACATCAAAAGTAATATCGGTGTCTTGCATGATTGCTACACCATCTTTTTTCTGTACCTCATTTGTTGTGGCAATCATGTTTTTTATGTCTTCACCAAAGAACATAATCGTAGCAGCATGACCACTACCACTGCGTGAAGTGCATTCACCTTTAGTTGCAACAATTTTAGTACTGCCTAGATCTTCTACTACAGTATCAATAGGATCTGTATTACTACTACCACAGGCTGTTAGTAGTAAAGACATGCTTGAAAAAATGAGAGTGCTCATTGAAAGTCTAGTGGGTATTTTTGTGTGCATTGTAGTTCCTCCTTAAATGTGTGCAGGCTCTAGCTTACTTGCAATAAAATGGTAGAAACAGAGTAATAACGACACACATAAAGGTGCTTCTGCGAAAACACAACTGTGCTTTTGCACAGTAAAAATAATATTATTCAAGGTATACTTAGACTGTGGATGCTTATACTCAATATTTACGCCTCATTTTAATTTTTCTTGCCTTTGTGTTTTTATTATTAATTTGGCAAGGTTATTCTGGCTATCGGCAATTTCAGAATTTCCATCTACAACTATCAGAACGCTCCGTTACCTCAACGGCACGTGAAATCCACGCCTTGATGAAATCAATTAAAAGTACGGTTAGTTTGTTTGCTAAGCAGGAAAATAAATTATTACTCAAGTTACTTGAGCAACCTGGAGATTTAAAAACACAAAATGAAATTAAAAAAAGAATCGATGAATACTTCCCACAAAGGTTGGCTTTTTTACTAGCAGATAAAAATGGTGTAGTCAAATATAATCATGCAGAACAATATGTTGGTGAGACTTGCCGACATGAACTTGTCAGTTATGCAGAAAACAAATTTCAGGATAATCCGATATTTGTTCATCTTGGTACACAGATCAATTCTGAACATTTTGATGTCTTAACTCCGATACAAAAAGGTCTTGAAAAAGCAGGTATTTTTTTTATTAATTTTAGGTTAAAGACATTACGCCGAGTGCTTACCCATGGGGAAGTCGTAGACCATCATCTATTACTATTGTACCAAGAGTCTTTAATTAGTGAAGAGTTTCCAACTAGTAAAGAGTCTTTAACAGGTAAAGAGCCTCCAACGATTAAAACATCTTTAGCAAGTAATAAACCTTCAAAAAGCATACTGACCAAAATAGATTTAAGAGCCAATCCATTTTACTTGGAAAACAGTAGGTTTTTTCCTGAGTCACTGAGAAAAAGAATTTTCTACTCTGGTAAAATTGATAACACCCTATGGAACCTTGTTGATATTCCAGATGAAAGTCTTTTTACAAAAGAGTATAAACGTCTGATTATCCAAAGCTTAGTTGTACTTTCTGTCTTTTTATTTATTTCTGGTCTACTACTGTGGATCCTAAAAAAGGAAGACTTTAAAAGTGGTAAAACACGGGGTTTATTAGCTGTTTTAGAAAATGAGCGGCGACGTATAGCCATGGATATGCACGATCAAGTATTATCAGAATTATCACATATATCTCGTGAAGCGAGGCAACTAGTGTCCCTTAAATCTGAGGATAGTTCCGAACAGAGTATTGTTCAGTTACAAAATAACCTAGGTGAAGTAACCAAGAGTATACGTTCCATAATCAATGATTTACATCCGCATATTCTTGATAATCTTGGACTTGAGTCAGCATTACGGGATTGTCTGCAAAAACATTTAAAATATCACCAATCTCCATCGTGGGTGTTAGAAATTGATGGAAATATTGAGCCTTTACTGAGCAATGAGCAACGTTTTAATTTGTATAGAATTATTTTGGAAATATTAAATAATATTCAAAAGCACGCTAAATGCTCTCATTTTTTTATCCGAATGTGTTTAAAAAATCAGAAATTGAATTTAGTTATTATAGATGATGGCGTGGGTTTTAATAACGCTAAAACGTATAAAGGTTTGGGTTTGGCAAATATAGAAACCCGTAGCCGTTTATTAAATGCAGAAATACACTGGAATAGGCAAAAAAACCATAAGGGTTCTAAGTTTGAACTATTAATGAAGCTAAATAAAGGTGCATCTAATGCATGATGATATTGATATTATTATTGCTGAGGATAATCCTAGAGATAGTGGTTTCTTGCGTGAAACTTTGCTAACTGAAAGCTGTGAAGATAATTTGTCTATTCATGTTTGTAACAATGGACAAGATGCGCTAAAGCTTGTCTTAGAGTTGAATGAAGCTCATATTATCAGTGATATTCAGATGCCTGAAATTACGGGGATTGAACTTGCAAGACGGGTTTGGCAGAGAAAACCTTTAACCAGAATAATACTTTGGTCACATTATAGTGATGAAATATATCTACGATCGTTGCATAAAATAATTCCAGCAGAAACAGTTTATGGTTACATTCTGAAAAATAAATCTGCTGAAAATATTCGTAAGGCAGTGTCTTCTGTTTTTATTGATGCACAATGCTGGATTGATCCCGAAGTACGACCTGTTCAAGCAAGAAGTTTACAACAACAGGGTTTAATTACTGATGCTGAATTTGAGGTGTTGATTGATATTGCTCTGGGATTAACCGATAACTTAATTGCACAAAGACGATTTTTATCCAGACGGGGTGTACAAAATAGACTTCAATCACTTTACTTTAAACTGGGTGTTGATAGTCTTGGTTTTGATGAAGAAGAGCATGCGATGAATTCCCGTTCAAGAGCAACGGCAATAGCTTTACAACGTGGCTTAATAAATACCCATGAATTACAAAAAGAAGAAGAGCAACTCGAACAATGGTTTGATCAAAACTCTAAACATTAATCCTCAAATCTAAAATGAGGATTAATGCTCTAAAGAGGAAGAATTGTTTATCTATTCCAATACAAAAGTAATTTTCATACGTACATTGTAAGATGTGATTTTCCCACTTTCCACTGAAACACTTTGATCAGCAACCCATGCACCACTGATATTCTTAAGTGTTTTACTGGCACGCTCAATACCGTTTTCTACAGCATCTTCGAAGCTTTTAGTTGAATTTGATGTGATTTCTGTAACTTTTGCGACTGACATAGTCATTTCCTTTTGGTTTTAATTAATCGGTTGAGACCTTGTATGAGAGTGATAATGGATTAAAATCACATTATTTTTACTCTCGTTATATCTTGTGACAAGGTCTCAGATATCATTTTAAAGTGTAGCTGATCTCTACAAAATAGTAGAGCCTGATTTTTCTTCAAGTAGCACTCTTGTAACTTTATGGGCGTTAATCATAACGTATCCTTTTGATCTTGTTTCTCGATCCAAACTGTAATCAAATCCAAAGGTACGGTGAATAGTCAATCTACCCCGAGGATTTCTTAATAAACGTATTTTTGTTAATGACGCTGTTTGATCAAGAAACTGTGCTTCAATTTGTTTACAAGCGATAGCGGAAGCCTGCATGGCGATTTCTTTGGCTCGAATAGAGTTTAACCAAAACCAAGCGATTAATCCGAGAAAGAGTATGATTATTGTGCCTACCATTGATAATATAGCCTGATGAGAAATTCTGAAAAGACTATATTACCTGATTTAAATCAGTTAGAAACGCTAATTCGTCACGTTGCTAAGGAAGAAATTGTTGCGCGCTTTAATCAAGTGGCTTATGAAATAAAAGATGATGGTAGTTTATTAACTGAGGCTGATCTTAGTGCGGACAAACGTATCAGCGAAACGCTGGCAAAAATGCACCCAGATATAGCCTTTCTTAGTGAAGAAATGGAAGCTGATGAACAACAGGATTTAGTTGAAAATTCTGATAAGCTCTGGTGTCTTGATCCACTCGATGGCACTAGTAATTTTGCCGCAGGTATTCCACTTTTTGCGACTTCACTGGCTTTGTTTGTGAAAGGTGTTGTGATGATGGCAATTACCTATGACCCCATTCGGGATGAAATGTTTAGTGCGGTTAAAGGGCAGGGTGCCTGGCTGAATGGCGAGCCGTTAAAGTGTCAAGCTAGCTCATTTAGTTTGGATAAGACTATCGCGATTGTTGATTTTAAACGTCTTAAACCTGATCTCGTACAAAAGCTTTTAAACAATGCCCCTTATAAATCACAACGAAATCTAGGCAGTTGCGTCTTAGAATGGGCTTGGATGGCAGCAAATAGAGGGCATCTTTATTTACATGGCGGGATGAAACTTTGGGATTTAGCCGCAGGTACATTAATACTTGAAGAGGCAGGTGGATATTCATGTACACTCGAAGGAGAAAGTGTTTTTCGTGCCAGTATGAAACCGAGGTCGGTGATAATTTCGCCTGATAAAATACTTTTTGATGAATGGAAAAAGTTTTTAAGGGAGGATGATTGAATATGTCGGATAAATGGAAACAGAAACTTGCCCCAGAAGTGTATAAAGTCACTCGTGAAGGAGGTACTGAACCCGCCTTTAGTGGGAAGTACTATCAAAATAAAGATAGCGGTGTTTATAACTGTGTTTGTTGTGATGAACCCCTTTTTAACTCACAAGAAAAGTTTGATTCTGGCAGTGGTTGGCCAAGCTATTGGCAACCCGTTACTGAAGACTCAGTGATTGAAATTGTTGATAAAAGTCACGGTATGACGCGTGTGGAAATTCGTTGTGCTAAATGTGATTCACATTTAGGGCATGTATTTCCTGATGGTCCTCAACCTACAGGCTTACGTTATTGTATCAATTCAGCCTCGTTAGATTTTAGTGAAAAATGAGACAGCTTTATTGGTCTTTATTTTTATTGCTGAGCTTTATTGTCACCTTACCTGCAAGTTGGTGGGTTTTGGCAAAGGTCGACTTCTTCTACCCGATCTTACATGACGCGATCCAGATTGATGAACATATCAAACACTATGCACCTAGAAATCAAATGTATAGGCCTGATTTTGAGTTAACGGACAAGCAGACACGCGTTGAATTATTTCATGGTATCGTTCAAGCCATTCAAAATAAAGGTGAGGGGCTAGAGCAACTTGCTTATCAAGATATAGAAAAGCAAAACGTACAATTACTGACAAATGCAGAAACAATCCATTTGCAGGATGTTGCTAATTTATTAGATTTCTTAAAGTCTGTTGTTATAGTGGCAGCTTTACTTTGGATAGCTTTGATATTATTTATATTTTTCAGGCGGATTAAAATACCTAACGCTAAACAACTGCTGTTGAATTCTCTGCTGATATTATTAATATGTTCAGGCATATTATTATTGGGTCCTGAGAAAGTGTTTAACCAGTTACACATTTGGATTTTCCCCGATGACCATCAGTGGTTCTTTTATTATGAAGAATCACTGATGAGCACCATGATGAAAGCCCCTGATTTATTTGGCTATATTGCTGCAATATGGGTGCTGTTGTCGATTGGACTTACGACACTATTGTTGCAATTGTGTAAAAAAGGGGGGGGTGCCATATGAATACTTATATGAGGAATTTACCCTCTGTACCTGTTTCTT
>CAZWEA010000083.1:0-13929 GCA_964632635.1 uncultured Cocleimonas sp.
ATTGAGGTAATTTCTAAAGAGAAATTTCTTATGTTATAAAAACAAGAAGTAAGTGTGACTGCCCGCGCCCTCGACTCCTCTCAGGGTACCACAACTTTATTGCTACTAATCGACAGCTCCCTGAGCGAAGTCGAAGAATGCAGAATTAAAAGTACCATCTTTGCCATTCAATACTTTAGCTTAACCGAATCATCACCCAACACTTTTCTTAGTTTCTTTAAATCATCATCTTTTAGCGGAGCACTAACATCAGCACCGAGGCGAATTTCTGCCTTTTCACTATCTGTTTCATAGGCTACAAACACGGGACATCGTGCCTGATCTTGCATCGCATCTGCTTGCATCGGTAATAACTCATCCAGCTGATCTAATAAACCATTGTGCGTTTGGCTTTTGTCAATTTTTAGCATCAATCGGCTTAAAAACTGATTACGGGCACTTTCAATATCGTGTAACTCATTCGCATAAAATCGGATATCATTAGTTTGATACAGTGTATTCAGAGTTCCCTCTACAATTAATAATTCTTCTTTATTTAAAAAATGCTGAAATTGTTCGATTTTATCGTCGTATACCCTAAATTCATAATAAGACGTTTTATCATCCAGAACAATAATGCACATTTTACCTCTGTCGGTTGTACGAATGCTGACGGAAGAAATCAAACCAACCAGTGTTATCGGTTTTTTCTGGTATTTGGTACGACCATCATCATCTGCCATCTGCTTTAAGGAGCGAGAGCGTAGCTGCTTAACTTCATCTTCATACGCATTAATCGGGTGACCTGTTAGATATAATCCGATTGCATCTTTTTCATAACGTAGACGAACTTTCTCATCCCATTCTTCTAGCGTCGGGGTTACTTTTTCATCTTGCTCGACAGCGATTGAACCACCAAATAAATCATTCTGGCCGATTTCTTCATCACGGTGTTGCTGGTTTGCAATGCGGACAATTTCAGGTAAACCTTCCATTAAACTGCGACGATTCGTACCAAGACTATCAAATACCCCTGCACGAATAAATGTTTCTAATATACGTTTAGAAATTTTACGTGACTTCACTCGCTGGCACATTTCAGCCATTGATTTAAACGCACCATTTGCTCGGCGTTCAAGCAATATTTCTTCGATAGCACCTTCGCCTGCACCTTTCACCGCGCCCAAACCAAAGATCACATTACCTTCTTGCTCCGATGTAAATTTATATTCAGAACGATTAATATCAGGCGCGACAACATCTAAACCCAGCTGCAAACAGTCATCCACAAAGATAACCACTTTTTCAGTATTATCCATATCAGCTGAGAGTACTGCAGCCATAAATGCGGCTGGATAATGTGCTTTTAACCAAATGGTTTGGTATGAAACCAATGCATAGGCAGCCGAGTGAGATTTGTTAAAACCATACTCTGCAAACAATTCCATTAAGTCGAAAATTTCAGTGGCATTTTTTTCTTCAACATTATTTTTAACTGAGCCTTCCATAAAAATAGAACGCTGTTTAGCCATCTCTTCTGGTTTTTTCTTACCCATGGCTCGACGTAGCATATCCGCCCCGCCAAGTGAATATCCTGCCAACACCTGTGCAATTTGCATTACCTGTTCTTGATAAACAATAACGCCGTAAGTTGGCTGTAAAATTGGCTCTAAGTCAGGATGTGGGAAAGTAACCTTAGCTATTCCTTTTTTACGATTAACAAAGTCATCGACCATGCCTGACTGAAGAGGCCCTGGTCGATACAAAGCAACTAAGGCAATAATGTCTTCGAATACATCAGGGTGAAGTCGTTTAATTAACTCCTTCATCCCGTGTGACTCTAGCTGGAAAACAGCAGTGGTTTTTGCCGCTTGCAACAACTCGAATGATTTTTTATCATCTAACGGTATATCTTCAATTCGAATCGGGTCTTCATTCTTTTCTTGGCGCTGTAAATTTATTGTCTTCACTGCCCAATCGATAATGGTTAGATTACGCAAACCAAGGAAGTCGAACTTAACTAATCCTACCGCTTCAACATCATCCTTATCAAATTGCGAAACAATACTACCGCCACCCTCTTCACAATAAAGCGGAGTGAAATCTACTAATGTACTCGGCGAGATAAGCACACCACCGGCATGTTTACCTGCATTTCTGGTGAGGCCTTCCAGTTTTAACGCCAGATCCATCAACGCGGCAACGTCTTCATCTTGCTCATAAAGATTTTTTAAATCAGGCTCCTGATCCATCGCTTTGGTAAGCGTCATTTTCATTTCAAATGGAATCAGTTTGGCTATGCGATCAACAAAACCATAAGGATGGTCAAGAATTCGCCCGACATCTCGCACCACTGCTTTTGCTGCCATTGAACCATAGGTAATGATTTGTGAAACCTTGTCTCGACCATAGGTTCTGGCAACGTAATCAATTACCAAATCGCGCTTATCCATGCAGAAATCAATATCGAAGTCAGGCATCGAGACACGTTCTGGATTCAAAAAACGCTCAAAAAGTAACTCATATTTTAAAGGATCGATATCAGTAATTTTTAGCGCATAGGCAACCAAAGAACCAGCTCCAGAACCACGACCTGGGCCAACAGGAATATCATTATCTTTTGACCATTGTATAAAATCGGCCACGATAAGGAAGTAACCAGGAAACCCCATTCCATTGATTACATCAAGTTCTATTTGCAGACGTTCATCATACTCTTTTCTTATCTCAGCAAAGTTATCTGCTTTGCTATCAAATAACTCTTCAAGACGTATCTCCAATCCTTTCTTTGACTCTTCTGAGAAAAAATCTGCCTCAGTCATACCTTCAGGAATGGGAAATTCAGGTAGATAGTTTTTGCCAAGCGTTAAGGTCACCGTACAACGTTTAGCAATTTCTACGGTGTTTTCTATCGCTTCTGGAATATCTGAAAATAGTTCCTGCATCTCATCCGCACTGCGAAGGTATTGCTGCTTACTGTAGATTTTGGGGCGCGTTGAATCGCCAAGTGTGTAACCACCGTTAATACAAACTCTTGCTTCGTGTGATTCAAAATCATCACTACTTAAGAAACGAGCATCGTTGGTGGCGACAACAGGAATATCAGTTTCACCTGCTAAGGCAATAGCTGCATGTAAATATTCATCTTCGCCATTCCTGCCTGTGCGCTGTAATTCAAGATAATATCGATCTGGGAATACTTTCTTCCAATGATTTAAAAGCGCACTCGCATGTTCGTGATTTCCTGCCAAAAGTGCATGACCCACATCACCATCGCGACCGCCCGATAATGCAATCACACCTTCGCTAGTCTCTTCTATCCAACTGCGTTGAACTCGGGGCACACCTTGTTTTTGCCCTTCCATGTAAGCACGAGAAATCAGCTTAGTTACATTTTTGTAGCCCACATTGTTTTGGCACAGTAAAATCATATGATAGAGCTTCGACTCGTCTTCCTCATCTTCAAGTAAAACATCTACGCCAAATATTGGTTTTAAACCCTGCGCTCTAGCCGCACGATAAAACTTCACCATGCCAAATAGGTTATTCTGATCGGTCATGGCAACCGCAGGCATACCTGCCTCTTCAACTGCAGGCATCAGTTGCTTAATACGGATAGTGCTATCTACCAGTGAATATTCAGTGTGCAAACGAAGGTGAACAAAAGACATGGCTACTCTAGTCTCCCTTGTCTATCGTGACGCTAGCTAATTTGCTAAAAAAGGGGGGGGTGCCATTCAAAAATACTGTAAACAGATGATCACTCTTAATGTGGTTTAGATGGCACCCCCCCCTTATTTTCACAATTGCGTGTTTTAATTGCACAGTGTTATCCATTGCTAAGGTGACTCTGATTAGATTCCATTCTTGATACGAGCATCTCATTAAAGCCCTCCACTATGGAATCAATAACCGTTTTTCGTGCTAATAATAGATCCGACCACGCTTGTAGCTCAGCATAGTCAGCTAATAGATCAAGCCCACTATTTTCTTTGAAAAATGCAGCACGAACAAAAAAAGGTGCAGCAGCAATATCAACCAACGAAAAGTTTTCACCATTAAACCAAGGTGATTTTTTCTTCGCTTTTTGTAACCCTGTTAGGTTTGTATTTAATGATTCAACGACCTTATCTACGTCATCTTTTGTTTTTGCCATTAGCAAATTAAACGAGTCCATATACAGCGCTGAAGTGTACTCAATCCAAGCTCTATTTTGTGCTTTTGCAAGTGGATCAGCAGGATGCAAAGACTCAGGATATACCTCATCAAGATATTCACTAATCACCGCAGACTCAAACAGAACTACGTCATCCACCTGTAGAATCGGCACTTTCCCCGTCGGTGATAGTTTTAAAAACCATTCTGGTGGATTGTAAACATCGATAAATTCAATATCGAAATCAATGCCTTTTTCATTGAGCAAAATGACACTGCGCTGGACGAATGGACAGACTTTAAAACTTATTAGTTTAGGTTTAGACATAATATTTTATAAGAAGTTTTGAGGGTATATTATATTAGCATGAAGACCATAAGACCTTGAGATATTTACAGAATACTTTGTCGAGCATAGCTCCTTAAACAACTATCTACAAAATGCTTCTCCCAGAAAGTGAAGGGCTTAAAGGAGCACATCACGAACAGGTTTAAAACTTCGGCGATGGCAACTTAATGCGCCGTATTTTATTAGTGCTTCTCGATGTGCTTTGGTGGGGTAGCCTTTGTGTTGTGCAAAACCATATTGGGGGTACTTCTCGTCAAGTTCTACCATTTCTTTATCGCGTGCAACTTTGGCGATAATAGATGCTGCACTTATTGACGCAGCTTTCGAGTCACCTTTGACAATGGCCTCCATTGAGATTTTCATATCAATACACTTATTGCCATCTATTTTTAAATGTTGCGGGCAAACCTTTAAGCCTTCTACTGCACGCTTCATAGCTAGCAAACTTGCTTGAAGAATATTAATTGCATCAATTTCTTCAACTTCTGCTCTTCCTAATGACCAGCATAATGCTTTTTCGCGAATGATTATGTTTAGCTCATTACGTTTTTTTTCACTGAGTACTTTTGAGTCTGCCAAACCTTCAATCCATTTCTCAGGGTTAAGGATAACTGCGGCTGCAACTACCGCTCCTGCCAATGGACCTCTGCCAACTTCATCTACACCAGCGATAAGAATTGGACTCATTTATTTAATTCCACCTTAGTACTTGATCGTCCCTTTCCTTCTTCTACCAAGTTATAAAGTGCTTTTGCTGCCTGCTCACTAGCGTTTAATCGTAGTTGTTGATGAATTTTAGCAAAGCTATTTAGCATGTTTTTTCTCTCACTATCAGCTTGATTATATTGCTTTTCAATTTCATCAACTACGTTTTGCGCGGTGATATCTTCCTGTATTAATTCAGGCACTAGATATTCATCTGCAAGGTTGTTTGGCAGGGTGTAGTATTTTGATTTGATCATATCAAACAGGCGAATAATGCGTGCCGTCAAAGACGAAACCCGATACGCAGCAACCATGGGTCTACCAACCAGCATACCCTCCAAAACCGCTGTACCTGATGCCATTAAAATTTGATCTGAAGCTTGCATCACTGTACGTGACTCACCTTCAATTAAGGTGATTTTAACATCAGGAGCTATTTCATTTTTTAATTTAACAAAAGCTACTTTGACCTTATTACTAATCATCGGAGACACAAAAACCCAATCAGGATGTTTTTCATGCAGTACTTTTAAGCCTCTTAAAAAATCAGGCGCTATACGTTTAATCTCACCCATTCGACTTCCCGGAAGTACCGCTAAAATATAGGGTTCTAGCGGTAAAGCGAGTTCTGCTCTTGCACCTTCTTTATTAGATTCCAGTGGTATTTCATCCGCCAAAGGATGCCCGGTAAATTCCGCAGGTAAATTATATTTGCTGTAAAATTCCACTTCGAAAGGAAAAAGGGTCAGCATTAAATCCATACTTGCGATCATTTTATTCACTCTACTTTCGCGCCAAGCCCATACCGAGGGGCTAACATAGTGAACAGTTGGAATGCCTGCTTCGTACATTTTTTGTTCTAACTTAAGATTAAAGTCAGGGGCATCAACACCAATGAATAAATCAGGCGGATTAGTTTGCCAACGTTTTATTAAAGATTTGCGAATTTTTAATAGCTCAAATAAACGTGACAATACTTCTGTAAAACCCATCACAGACAGTCGATCCATTGAATAGAGTGTTTTACAACCTGTCTCCTGCATTTCCTTTCCGGCAATGCCTTCAAACTCAGCATCTGGGTAATATTGCTTGAGCGAAGTGATTAAGCGACTTCCGAGAATATCACCTGAGGCTTCACCTGCTACTATCGCTATTCGCATATTTTAAGGGACTCAGTTTTCACAAGCACTAACGAATAATCCCGCGATTACTCTGACTGCGAAGACAAAATTCTGCCATAAGTTGAATATTTGGATCACTCTCAGCTTGTAATTTTTCGATGGCTTGGGTTAGCGATAAATCTTTTCGATAAAGTGTTTTATAAGCCTCTTTAATATTTCTACGTTGTTCTGCACTAAAACCGTTGCGCTTTAGTCCTTCAGAGTTAATCGCCCTTGGTTCGCCTGGTGCGCCAAATGCAGTCACATAGGGAGGTAAATCTTTTCCTAAAGACGTTCCCATACCTGTCATTGCATATTCACCAATATGGCAAAATTGATGCACTAAGGTAAAGCCACCAAGTAATGCATAATCATGGATAGTTACATGACCTGCCAAGGTTGCATTATTCGCAAAGATGGTATTGTTTCCAACGATGCAGTCATGAGCGATATGTACATAAGCCATAATCCAATTATCATCACCGATCACTGTTTTCCCAATATCCTGAGCTGTGCCTCTATTGATTGTACAGTTTTCGCGAATAAGATTTCGATCACCAATAACCAATGTCGTTGGTTCACCTTTATATTTTTTATCTTGGGGCTCAGCACCTACGGATGCAAACTGGAAAATACGGTTTTCTTTCCCTATGGTAGTTGGACCATCGATGACCACGTGTGGCCCAATCCAGCAACCGCTGTCAATTTTCACATCAGCTCCAATAACAGTATAAGGAGACACTTCAATGTCATCTGCCAGTTCAGCTTTTGGGTCAATAATTGCAGTTGAATGAATAGTCATATAATTAGTTCCAAGCTATGCTGGGGATCACTCCACATCAACAATAGCGCATTTGATCTCTGCGGTGGCCGCAAGCTTACCATCCACACGCGCTTCTGTTTTAAAAATCCACATTCTGCCCTTTTGGCGTGATATTTCAGCATGTATCACAAGTTGATCACCAGGGATAACTTGTTTCTTAAATTTAACTTTATCCATCCCTGCAAGCACATAAAGTTTATCATTTTGCGGCTCTTCACCCATCGTTCGAAAACCCAATAAACCCGTTACCTGTGCCATCGCTTCAACAATGAGTACTCCTGGCATAATGGGGCTGTGTGGGAAATGTCCATTGAAAAAGGGTTCATTAATTGTTACATTTTTAATCGCTGTGATTGATTTACCTGCTTCTAGCTTTATCACTCTATCAACTAATGCAAAGGGATAGCGATGAGCAAGAAACTTTCTTATCTCAATCACATCCATGATACTTTCTGTATTTTCTTGTAGCTCCTGGTCCATTTATTCCCCATTCCTCAACGTTTTAGATGATACTTTTTTTAAAATATATCTAGTCGTCGAGATGCTTTTTAAGCCTATTGATAGTCTTAGCCATTTCATCTAACTTCCTGAAGCGAGCAGAATTCTTACGCCACTTTCTATTATCATCGGCAACCGTTCCTGACGAATAAACGCCCGGCTTACTAATTGATTTAATTACGCTAGTTTTACCCGTGATAACAACATCATCTGTGATAGATAAGTGACCGGCAATCGCGACTGCTCCAGCTATTTGACAGCGCTTTCCTATGGTTGTACTTCCTCCAACCATAGAGCCTCCAGCGATCACAGTGTGTTGATCAATATGTACATTGTGACCTATCTGAATCTGGTTATCCAATTTTACATCATCACCAATTTTTGTTACCCCTAAGGCCGCTCGATCAATCGTAGTATTAGCTCCAACTTCAACACTATTACCAATTTCCACCCTACCAACCTGTAATATTTTAAACCAGCTCTTATCTTTTTTAAGCGCAAACCCAAACCCATCTGCACCAATTACAGCGCCCGAATGTATAATAGAATCACTACCGATGCGCGTCTCTTTATAAATAGTAACATTCGGATTCAAGAGAGTGTTTTCCCTTATTTTACAATCTTCACCAATAAAACAACCTGCACCAATTGTTACACCTGTTTCGATTACAGTACCTTTACTAATAACAGCATTTGGACCTATGTGTACATCTTCAGCGATAGATACATCATCTTCGATAACAGCACTGATGTGAATTTCTGCGGAGCGATTATTATCCCTATAAAACACCTCCAGAACTTTTGCAAAGGTCAGGTAAGGCTCATCGTTTATTAAACAATTCCCTTTATATTCACTGGCTAAATTAGTATCAAGTATAACGACTGAAGCCTGGCTATCTTTCAATAGCTTTTTATATATAGAATTACTAATGAAACTAATCTGCCCTTGCCTAGCATTTTCAATAGAAGCAACAGAGTTAATTTCAATATCCTTATCTCCGCTAAAACTTGAATCTGTTAACTCTGCGAGTTTTTCTAGGGTTATTTGTTTCATTGAGTTGTTTCAGTTTTCAGTGGTAAGTTATCTTGCAGTTTTTTCTTTAGATACTCCAATACCAATGGTGTGATATCAACACTATCACTTGCTGAAATATAATCCTGCAAGACAATATCTATACTTTGTTGCGCTCGCACTTCATCAATGGCTTTAAAAACTTCTTTTTGTACTGCATCTAAAGCGGTATCTCTAGCAAAGCGGAGTTCTTCTCTAAAGTCTAATAAAGAACGAGTACGCAAACGTTTCAGCGATCTAAGCTCTCTTTCTTTTTTTCGCTTTATACTAATATCTACATTCGATGATTTAATTTTGCTTAGTTCATCTTCAAGTTTACTGATACCTTCT
This sequence comes from uncultured Cocleimonas sp., assembly GCA_964632635.1. Lineage (GTDB taxonomy): Bacteria > Pseudomonadota > Gammaproteobacteria > Thiotrichales > Thiotrichaceae > Cocleimonas. The sequence continues at coordinate 9,072 of CAZWEA010000083.1, forward strand.
AAATCAGCAGCCAGTTTTTTTTCTTGAGGAGAAAACCGACTTTTCAAACGATTACTGGCAACCTCGGATTGCGGTGCACTCTCCATTAAAAACGTCACATTAACAACGGCAACAGAAATGGAGTCTTTTGCAAAACTGGTTTGACTAATAAGTAACAGCGCACTAACACACAACAACCACCTAATGATTAGTAACAACTGCTGGAAAGCGCCGAAAGGCTTTTGAAGTATTTGAATTTTATCTAGCATAGGTCAGATTGCACTAGGGAGATCTCTATTAGTTTAATAATGCCACAATTTAGCATATGGCACCCCCCCCTTTTTTAGCAAATTGACAATAAACCTTAGATTTTATTGCTTTATTCCCAATATATAAGTTTTTTATGGCTTCCTTATGCCTTCAGTTTTTATTATCATGTGCTCTGGAACTTCAAACAAACATTAGTCTATTGGGCATAGACTTTGACAAGAAAGTTTGTATCGAACCAATTTAACTTGCTTATGTCATAACAAAAATCTAACAAAAGAATAATATAATGAATGGATTCATACTAAAACGCTTATTAAGCATTGTAACTGCTGGGCTATTATTAATAACACTGACAAGCAGTGCTATAGCTCCTCCTTTTGTAAAAATAAATAATAGAACATCCCCACTAGGAATGAATACTAATGAAGCATTAGAAGTTGATGCGAGTCTTCCGTTCATTGATCTATTTCGACTGTCTCTACCTTTTGATGAAGCCAGACCTTGGTTCACCAAAGGTAATATTTCTTTTGATAGAAATGGCTGGCCAAATAACCTAAACGGTGGCAAAGCTGGCACCCGTTTCCTTAGTCATATTCCTATGGATGCGCTACCTCAAGGTAATTACACCGTGTTATACGATGGCGAAGGCAGGTTACGCTATGGCGCAAGTGCTAAATTAATCAGTCAGTCTCAAGGTCGGGACACAATCAAACTTGTACCAATGAAACAACCGAATGAGCTTTACCCTACGGCAACTGCAACTTTATTTATAGATATTACTAATCCACGTAACCCGATTCGAAATATTCGTATTTTAATGCCAGGGGGAGTTTGTAAAAACAACCCTTTTAAACGAGTCAATAATGAAAATCAATGTGCACCGAATCATTACCTATCGTTTGAAAAACACCATCAGCAACTGACATTCAACCCTGAATTCCTAAACTTTATGAAAGACTTTAAAGTTATTCGTTTTATGAATATGTCGGGCGTTACAAGAAATAATATAAGGCAATGGCAGGATCGCCCAACAGTTAACAAAGCAAGCTGGGGCGGAAAAGAAGGTAAGCGCGGCGTTCCTCTGGAGATTATGATTAAACTTGCCAATATCTTAAATATTGATCCTTGGTTTAATATTCCTCACAATGCTGATGATGCCTTTATTTATCGTTTCGCACAGACAGTGAATCAACAATTGAAACCAAATTTACGTGTTTATCTGGAATATACCAACGAGGCTTGGAACAGTATTTTCGTGCCCCAAGCTGAGCATATGAAACAAACGGGCTATAAACTCAAGCTAGATAAAAATAGAAATATTGCGGGCTCAAAATACTACTCCATGCAAAGTGTCAAAATTTTCAAAATATGGGAAAGAGTCTTTCGTGGCAATCAGCGTTTAATTCGTGTTATGGGTGGCATGACAACAAACACTCGCTTGACAGAAACACTACTAGGTTTTCAAAATGCGTATAAACACGTTGATGCCATCGCAGTTGCTCCCTATTTTCATTTTCCACAGAAAAAAATGGCAAGCATCAGAAGTGTTGACGATGTATTCAAAGAGCTAAATGCAGCTGACAATCGTTACTCCATTCGTAAAACCTTAGGTTTTGTGCAAAAACAAATTCAGGTTGCCAAAGGTTTTGGCGTAGATTTAATTGCTTATGAAGGTGGACAACATTTGGTTCATCATAAAACGCATTCGATGACGCAGGGTGCCACACCTTTTTTATATAAAGCCAATAAAGACCCTCGCATGGCGGCAGCTTATTACCAATTACTTTCTGGTTGGAAGAAACTGGGCGGGCAACTTTTTATACCTTTCTCTGCACCACGCCCTTCAACTTGGCATGGTAGTTGGGGCATTAAAGAACATATTGCTGAACCTAAACACCGCGCTCAAAAATATCGCGCTTTACTAGGTTTTAGTTATGGCAATCCTTGTTGGTGGCAAAGTTGTGCAGGTGGTAAAATTGTTCGCCATAAGAAACCAACGATTATTCCTAAGCATTTAATTTCAGGTCATGTGAGAAAAAAAGATGCAAAGTATGTTGTGATTCAAAAGCAACCCATAGGTCAAAGAACACTCCACCAAATGAAAGCAGAAAATATTGATACGCTTATCCAAGGGACAATAGATAACCCACGAGATTTAACTGCAAGATGGCGTGCAAATTGGGATGATCAAAATCTGTATATCTGGATTGGTATTGTTGATGAGACTCATGTTAGTGATTCAAAGCAACTATGGGCTGACGACTCAATAGAAATTTACATCGATGCAGATGCCAGCCGTAGTGAGAGCTATGACCAATTTAATGACTTTCATCTAAGCTTTCAGTTAGGAAACTCAACCATTGCAACGGGCGAAAAGACACCCAAAGATAGAATTAAAAATATCAAATACTCAATTAAGCAGGTTCCTTCTGGCTATCAATTTGAAGCTGCAATACCTTGGACGACTTTGAACATCGTACCTGGAGCTGAACATAGCTTAGGATTTGATATTCAGATCAATGATGATGACAATGGTGGTGCGCGTGATGCAAAAATATCATGGAACGCGAATCGTGATGTAGCATGGAAGAACCCTAGAATATTTGGGCAGTTAATTTTGCAGGATAGCAACTCTAAACATGTGAAAAACAATACTGAAACTGCTATTGATCGATCTGCATTTAAATACCCATAAGCTTGAATTGGTATTACAATACTGATTAATGAAAAACCTATCAACGCTATTAAAAAGTTCAGAAAGTTATGTATTGCTTGAGGATTCTAAGTCATCACCAGAATCCTCACGAAGCTTGCTTTTCACTCAAGCACAACACGAAATTATCGCCGATACGCTAGTTGAGCTACCCAGTGCCTTAGACAAAGTTGAAGCCTATAAACAGCAAGGTTTATTTTTGTGTGGCTACCTTTCCTATGAAGCTGCTTATCATTTCATAGACAAAACAATTGAAACCAACCATACGACTAAACTGCAACAACCCTTACTTTATTTCATTGCATTTGAAAAAATGCAGGAGCTTAGTCGAAAAGAGATAGAAGATGCTTTTAGCTCTGATGATTTATTCCCAGAATCACAGCTATGTCTGCATGACTTAAAACTAAACACCACTAAAGAAGATTATTTAAAATCCATTTCAACCATCAAACAATATATAGAATCCGGTGACACCTACCAAATCAACTACACCATTAAATATCTGTTTAAGCTACAAGGGAACTTAGCTGCACTTTATCAACAATTACGCCGCAACCAACCTGTAGAATTTGGAGCGCTATTAAACTTTCCTAAATCTAAAATTGTATCGCTTTCGCCTGAATTATTTATTAAGAAAAAAGGGATGACCATAACATCTAAGCCCATGAAAGGGACTGCGAAACGTGGTGAAGATAAAGAGCAGGATGATCAAATACTTAAATTTCTAAAGAATGACCCTAAGACACTTTCTGAGAATGTCATGATAGTCGATTTAATCAGGAACGATTTTGGTAAGGTTTGTGAAACAGGAAGTGTTCACGTCAACAAACTGTTTGAAATTCAAACCTTCAAAACCATCCATCAAATGATTTCGACGGTGAAGGGAACACTTAAAAAAGACCTAAGCTTTTACGAAATTCTAAAAGCATTATTTCCCTGTGGTTCGATTACTGGCGCACCTAAAATTAGAACAATGGAAATCATTAATGAGCTCGAAAAAGAGCCACGTGGGATTTATACAGGTGCGATTGGCTATCTTCTTCCAAACAATGACTTCTATTTTAATGTACCCATTCGTACCGTGTCGATCGGTGAAAAACAACAATGTGAAATGGGTATTGGTAGCGGAATAATTTATGACAGTAATGCCGAAGATGAATATGCTGAGTGCCTATTAAAAGCAGATTTTTTAACAAGTATTAATAATAGCTTCTACTTAATTGAAGCCTTTCGATTTGATGCGGATAAACAAAAATTCAACAATGTTCAACTTCATCTTTCACGTTTAAGTAAGTCAGCGGATTACTTCGGCTTTAAATTAAACCTTAATGAAATTAATATTGACCTTGAAAAAGTCAAACATTCGATTAGTTCTGGCATTCATAAAGTCAGGCTCTGCGCCTACCAAAATGGTGACTTCAAACTCACTCATGAAGAAATTTTTAATGATGACAATATGATTAAAACACTCACTATTAGCGACAAAAAAATAGACAGTAAATCTATCTTTCAATACCATAAAACATCGCAGCGCGAGCTATACACTGATGGTATTAATCAAGCCAAACTTGATGGTCATTATGAAATCATTTTTCTTAATGAACGTAATGAAGTTGCTGAGGCAAGTTACCATAATATTTTCATTAGAAAGGGTGATCAGCTATATACACCTCCCCTTAGCGCTGGAATCTTAAATGGAATTTATCGTCAACAGTTTATTAAACAACATAAGGCTATAGAAAAAATAATCACCACAGATGATCTTTTCAACTGTGATGAGATTATTCTCACTAATTCTGTTAGAAGCAGTGTTTCAGTTAAACTAGAAACTCACGAACCGAGTAGCCCGAACTAGTTATTAAGCTTTTTATTAATCTGACGCTTCAATAATTCCAA
>CAZWEA010000084.1:0-13608 GCA_964632635.1 uncultured Cocleimonas sp.
AGAAGAAAAAGTCTTAATTTTCTATATCCTTAGATTAGATTAGATTAGATTAGATGCAAAAAAGTTTGAGAGATAACTTCTCTGTTAAAATTCAATATGAAATACTGGTAAAATACTAATGTTAAGTAAAATAATAATAAAAAAATCAATTACGTTTTTGATTCTAACATCTGTAATTGGGGTTGCTTTTGCAAATCACACTCCTGAAACAGGTGGTGAGGAAGACCCCGCTTTTATCGCAGATGAAAAATGTGCTGGAGTTGTGATGAGAGGAAAAGGAGATGGGAAGTCTACAGTAGGTGGAATTGAACTAGAGTGGATTTATGTACCTGCTGGCTCTTGCGCCAAAATATCTGGATCAAAAATCATTTATGACTAGATAGTTGTTTCTATAAGAAGTAAAAAAGCCGCTTTGCGATTGCAAGCGGCTTTTTTATGTTTGGAGATTATTACTTCCAAAAATTAACTTCTTTAGAGGCAAAATCACGTACTTCATTCGTGAGTTCTTGGTAGCGTTCACGATAAGCTTTCCATTCTCCAACGTAGTAATCTTCAGCGTCAAATTCGCCGCTTTGCTCATATGCTATGAATTTTGCTTGCATGTCTAGCATTTCTTGAATTAGTTCTGATTTATCAGCCATGAGGGGTCTCCAGTCGACTATTCTTTCAATTAATTTTACTGAAGGAATATACCTATGTATGCCTGTAAGGGGTATACCCCTTACAGGGTAGAGCAATGAAAAATAACTTATATACTTTGTGTAGGGTCAGATTTTTCTGAGTTAGTTTCATCTGTTCAGACTGTATTTAATAGAAATAAGTGGGATGACTTTGTCATGAGTTTATGGCATCTTACCCAACACTTTATAATTTTTTATGAAACAAGAGGTGATTTATTATGGCGATTGAAGTCAATGGTGAAACAATAGCGACAACAGATGCAGGCTACCTTGAAGATCTTAATGATTGGAATGAGGATGTTTGTAGAGTGATTGCAGAAGAAGAAGGTATTGAACTCACTGATAAGCATTTAGATGTTGTTGCATTTTTGCGTGATGAGTACATCAATAATGGTGGAAACCAGCCAATGGAACGTGCGATTACAAAGCACATGTCTGGTGTATGGGGCGAGAAGTTAAAAGGGAAAGACTTATACGTGCTTTTCCCTCGTGCTCCAAGTAAGCAAGGCTTAAAGTTAGCAGGTTTGCCTGCAACAAATCGTAAAGGTGGTTATTAATATACCAGCTAAGTGATCTTAAGGGACTTGATTAGAGTTCCTTTTTAGATGACTTTAAAACGACAAAGGCGCTATCCTTAGATAGCGCCTTTGTCGTTTTTTTTAGTTTTTACATATATTAGACAGTTGCAGTGTTTTTGTTTTGTGTTTCTGCAAAATTATCAATCCATTTTGTTACTCTATTTAAGGTTTCTTGAAGTTTATCGCTCTTAACAGGTTTAGTTAGATAAGTTGTAGCGCCTGCAATGACACCTTGGACTTCGTCTAATGGGGAGGTTTTACCACTAAGCATTATGATTGGTGTTTTTTTATATTCGGGAGTAGACCTCATCGCTTTACATGTTTCGTAACCATCGATACCTGGCATGATAATGTCTAGAAATACTAGATCATATTGATTGTTTGCTGTTTTTTCTAATGCTTCTTCACCAGATGCTGCAAAATCAGAAGTGATTCCTGCATCACGTAATTCAAGTTCTAGCTGTTTTCTTATCGCGGCGCTGTCATCAATTACTAGAGCATGGTGGCTATTAACTGAAGAATTATTTTCAGGCTTATCTGTTTTAAATGTGTTATTGCCCCCTGATGTAGGGGCTGCTGCTGACTCTGCTGTATTTTTATTTTGAGTAAGTTTTAAAACATCCCCTAATGAATTCATGACTCGGGTTATTAGCAAAGGACGTTTTAGTTGCTTATTTCCTAACAGACATGAGTCGTCGTTACTTATGACTAGTAGTTTTTTAGTTTCTGAGAATGGTTCGACTTGCGAGTAAGCATCCTGACCGAGGATTACAAGATCAGATGATTCAATGTCATCACAAGTGTGAGCTTGTAGGCCATGTGTAACATTAAAGGCAATGACACGATCAAAGATTGCTCTTTCTCTTGTGTCTAGTGCAATAAAGTGTATGCCAATACTTTTATTATTATTCATTTTAGTATCCATTTATATTATTGAATATATAGTTATACAGTTTCAATCTCTTTTAACCAGGTCTGCATTGATTCTACTAGTGTTTCCGTAACGACAGGTTTAGTTAGGTAATCATCCACTCCTGCTTTTTCTGCGAGTTCTCTGTGCTTACTTGTTGTGCGAGATGTAATCATAATGACAGGAATATTCTTTTTATCATCCCAAGCACGAATTGCTTGAGTAAATTCAAGTCCATTCATGCGAGGCATTTCTAAGTCTGTGAATACCATATCGATGGGGTTTTCATTCATGATCTGAAGTGCATCAAGACCATCTACGGCGGTAATTACATCGTAATTAGTTTGTTCAATTATTAAGCTTAATGCTTTTCTGTTACTCAAAGAATCATCAACAACTAAAATCTGAGGTGTTGATTGGACATTGTGTTTTTCTGCTAAAGTAGTTCGTTTCGGTGTGATTATTTTATTGTCATTATTTGCTTGAGATAAAACTCTTGTGATATTTAAAACGGGAGCAACTGCTCCATCGTTTAAATGACAGGCACCGTTAATACCTTTTGAGGCGTTTACCCAAGGAGATAACTTCTTAATTACAACTTCTCTAGAATATATAATTTCATCTACATGAACAGCGTATGACTCTTCTTCACTTTTTATAATAAGTAAAGTTTGAGATTGCGTAAAATCTATATTGCTTGAAGGCCAACCTAAAAGATTAGTTAAAGGTATTATATTTAATTCTTTATCTTCATGAAGAATGAAATGTTCATCTTCTTTTGTTATTAAATCTTCAGGAGTGAGATAGTAAAGTTGCTCAATAGAGTTTGAAGGTATAGCGACTGGGTTTCCAGAGGCTTTAACTAATAAAGTAGTTGAAGTTACCAGAGTCAGCGGAATCTTTAATTCTATGGTAGTTCCTATACCTATTTCACTATCTATACTCAAATCACCTTTGAGTCTTTCAACAGCAGTATTGACAACATCCATTCCAACACCACGTCCCGATATATCACTGATTTTACTTTGTGTAGTAAATCCTGGGTGTAGTATTAGTTTCAGTATGTCTTTCTTTGAAAACTCTGTATCTGGTGTGATCAACCCTTTTTTAATTGCTTTTTGATAAATAACATCAGGATTGATGCCTGCTCCATCATCTTTAAGGGTCATAATTATATGATTACCTTCGCGCTTGAAGTCTAGGTTGATTTTTCCCTCTTTAGGTTTTTTCTTTGTAGATCTTATTTTTGAGGATTCTATTCCGTGGTCTATAGAGTTTCTAAGTAAATGTAAAAGAGGGTCAACCAAACCATTTAGAATGTCAGTATCTATATTTATTTTATTTCCTGTAATATTTAGTACGGCTTGTTTTTCAGTCTTCCTACAAGTCTGCCTTACAATCCGCTCTAAACGTGGAACAAGAGAGTTAATTGATACCATTCGTGAACTGAGTATCACATCACTTAATTCTTTATTTAGCTTATTTAAGGAGCGAAGGTCATCATTGAGTGTATTTAGCTGTTTACTAATGCTGTTCTCTATTTCTTCACTATCCAGAATACTTTCAGTAAGTAGTCCGGTAACACTGTGTAGTTCGTTATAAGTATCCATTTCCAAAGTGTCAAAGTCACTGCTTTGAATGCTAGAAAGTAAAGTTGATTGCTCTTTCTCTTGCTTAGATATGGTGTTACTTAATTCATCAAGCATCTTATGAACACGAACATCCTGCAACTTTATTTGCTTCCCAGTAAGGAGTGTTTTTTGAAGTTGATCTGATACCTGAGCAGATGTTGTTACTAATTCACCAGCTATATTTAAAAGCCTGTCAATAACGTCTACTGGCACACGAATATGTGTGTCCGTAATGGGGACAAACTTATCGGATGCATCAGCTTGCATCGCATTATCCTCGACAACCAACTTCTGTGGAATTTCAGGAGGGGTTTCTGGTTCTGCTTTAGAAACGACGCTCTTCTTTTTAACCTTAGGTTTTGTTGTTGGTTTAGATTTAGCTGTTTTAGTGGGTGTGGATTTTTGTTTAGTTGTTGTTTTATTATCGTTACTACTTTCTTTTTCTGGTAATGAACTGATATGCTTCGTGAGTTTTATTAGTACTGAAGAGAGCTCTTTTGGTGCAGCTTTTTTCTCTTGAATATTTTCAAATAAACTTTCAAGACAATCTGAAGCTTCAGATAGAAACAGTGAAGTATCAGAAGGTAATTTGTTACTGATAGAGTAATCTAGAATGTCTTCTAGTTTATGTGTTAATTCAACAAGAGAGTCAATACCAAGAACTCCACTGGCTCCTTTGATTGTGTGAGCTATTCGTGAAGCTAGTTGTAAGTCACTTTTTTGGGCTTTCCCTTTAGAAATTAGATTTAATAGTTGTGCAACTTCTGTTATTTGATCGGGAGTTTCTTGGAAGTAGATGTCCAAGAGTTCAGGGTGTACATCTTTATCCCAACTAATAATCTCAGTGGGAGTTATTTTTTTAGCGACTTTAGTTTTTGTTGCTTTTTTCTTGGTGCTCTTTCTTTTGCCGGCTGCAGAGGTCTTAGGCTTCTTTGGTTTTGAGTTGGTTTTTGCTTTTTTTGAAGATGTTTTAGTTATAACCTTATCTTCTGCATCTACTTTGGTCTTAATATCTGTTTCTGTAGCTGTCTCTCTTAGTGAAAGTAGTAGGTTTTCTAAATCAGGTGTAGGTATAGGACTTAGCCATTCTTCACGCAATAGCTCAGTGCTGAGTGCAGAAATATGAGCAATTTCTTGCGGTTCGCTAAGGCAGGTTCTGATAAGTTCTATCCATGCCCAACATTCACCTGATTTAATGAACTCTTCTGATTTTGTAGATTGGTTGTTAGCAAACTCAGAAAGATTTTCTTGGCACCACTGACTCAATTGATATATATCAGGGTACCCAGAAATTTCTGATAGCATATCTAAGCGTTGTAGTTCTGACTTATAGTCATCGATTGCACTCAATGGCTGTTCGCTTATGGCGCTAATACTTGCGAGTGTCATTACGATGTCATCAATTTCCATATTGAAACTTGTGATATCATCAGGATTGTCTAATTTACAGTTAGTCTTGAAGGTGTTTTTGGCATCTGTTTCTTTAAGTGATACTTCCTGCCACTTTTTCTCCTTATTGGAGTCATTGCCCTCTGTAGTTATGACTTCTGATGATTTGACAGCTTCTTTTTCTTTGGAATTACCTTCTGGAGTACTTGTTATCTTGTTGTTATTATTTGTAATAAAATCAGGTAATTCAAATGATGGTAAGTCAATTGGTTGATCATCGTCTTCTAGAGTTTCTGAATAGTTTGTAAGTTCAACAAGTAACGAAGAGAAATGTCTAGGTTCTTTTTTACTGTTTTTTATTGCATCGAATAATTCATTAAGGCATTCTGAAGCTTTAAGCAATAGATCTGTTTTTTCCTTTTCAATGTCATGATTCACGGTGTAATCCAGAATTTTCTCTAACTGATATGCAAATTCTGACAATGCTTCGATTCCTACAACAGCGCTCCCACCTTTAATTGTATGTGCCATTCTAGATGCTGTCTTGCGTTCTTCCTGAGTCGTTGTTCCCTTAGATAGTTTTTGAATCAATGACGTCACATCTTTAATTTGCTCGGGGGTTTCCTCTAAATAGACCTCTAGTAATTCTGGGTGTGTATTTTCATCCCATCTTAAACTAAGACCTGAGGTTAAATCTGAACTCCCTTCTATATCATCAGTTTTGATAAATATTTTTTCATTGTTGTCAGAATGATCTTCTACTACAGGTATGTTTCTTGTTACTTCACTATTTTTATTTGAAGAGAGTAGGGGGTCACGCAAAAATAATAGTAAATCTTGTAACTCCTGATCTCCTAATCGGACTTCCCACTCAGTACGACTTAATTCGGTGGTTAAAGTTGAAAGATGTGATATTTCATCTCTTTCGATTATGCAAGAATTTACAGCCTCAATCCAAGTCCAGACTTCGTTAGAGTGTATAAAATGTTTTGTACTCTCAGATTGATTTTTCTCAAAGTATTTGAGGTTTTCAATACACCACTCACAAAGCACTTTTAGGCTATTATATGATGATATTTCCGAGAGCATGCTTAAGCGGAATACTTCCTCTTTGTATTGTTCGATATTAGAAAATATATCACTTGAAGTAGCGGTAATTGCACTGAGTGACATAACTATGTCATCAACTTCATTGCTGAAATCAAGTAATTCATTTTGCGCATCTAAATCAAAGTTTACTGTGTTCTCTATTTTATCTGTGTTGCTTTTATTGGTACTTCCTTTATCGGTGTCAGTAACTACTAAGCTTTCAATCTTTGTACTTATTGCTTGAGTTTCTTCATTTGTTGTTTCTGAAATGTCACTATCGAGTCTTTCATTTGTTTGAGTTTTTATTTCTGTATGGTCTATAAGTTGAATGTCAGTATCAAGAACATCAATAATTTCAATTTCATTATCAACAAAAATATCAACTGTTGTATCTATTGAATTATCTTTATCTTCGGTATGAACAACACCATTGAGAAAACTAAAGTCTATTTCTTCATCATTATTGCCGAGCTCATTGTATAGAATATCTGTCTTGTCTGTTTCAATAATAACGGAGTTGTTAGGGGGGGGGATTTCATTTTTTATTAATTCAGCATCTGTTTCTGTATAATCTTTTTCTAGAATGTTAATATCCACCTCTTCAAAGACATGCCTACCTAAGGGGAGATCTTGTTCAATTAGATCGTCATCTAGTAAATTAGGTGTGTTTTTTTCTGCATCTGTGAGGATAAAAGAAGATTTATTTTTTTGTGTCGTGTCACTATCATTTTTTGTGTCTTGAATCCAGCTAGCAATACTTTTCATTAATAATGGAGAGGGACTAAGTGGCCAATCAGGTTTGGTTAAATAATCATGCAGTTTCGGCAACAAGTCATTGTCGTAGTCACGTAATAATTGAGCTATGACGATGAGCCAGTTGACAAAGCTTTTCTCATGCAATAACGTTTGAAAACGGTCTTCATTTGCCTCGTCATACTCTGTATTAAGTGTCATCCAATGTGTAAGAGCTCGTAGACTAGTAGCATCTTTTTCATCGGCTACTTTTTCAATTTTAGATAATACGTTTTTAATATTATCGAGAGAGCTTTTAGTGTTATCTGTGTTGATTTTAGTCAACTGCAGAGCTGAATAACCGAGCTCAATGGCAATTGGTAGATTGTTTTTATTATTATATTGCATCTCAGAAATCTCCGTGTCGGTTTAAACTTTATTTAAATAGATTAAACTGGCTTTTTCTTTTCGAGTTTGAAAACATTCACTGATTTTACTAGCTGTTGAGCGTAGTCAGCCATATTTCGACTCAGACCTGTTAGAGAGAGTAATTCTTGACCTGTAGATTGAGTAGATTTCAAAATACTTTCAGCTTTGTGTTTTAGATCTTTACTGATTCCTGCTTGTTCACGTGAAGCAGTAGCAATCTCATCTACTGATTGAACAAGATCAGAAGTTGTTTGTAATACTTCCTTCATCTGCTCGGCTGCATCTTCGGCTTTTGTAGAGCCATCAATAACCTGCTCTATGGTTTTATCCATTGTTGATATTGTTGTGTTTGTCTCTTGTTGAATGTTTCTAACGAGTGTTGATATTTGTTCAGTTGACTCTCTTGAACTTTCTGCCAATCGTTGTATTTCTTCTGCGATTACTGAGAAGCCTCGACCAGCATCACCCGCAGCCACAGCCTGCATACTCGCATTCAACGCAAGTACTGTTGTTCTTTCTGCGATCGTATTTATGATATCGATAACATGTGAAATCTCCTGAGAGCGCTCACCAAGTTGTTTTATTCTTTTTCCTGTTTCTTGTACTGTTTCTCGGATCTCTGACATGCCTGCAAGTGAATCTGATACTGAGTCATGTGCTTTTTTGGTTGAAATAGAGGTAGTATTTGCCATTTTGTTTGTTGCTGCTGCTGAGTCTGCAATTGAATCTAATCGCTCAAGCATTTTATTCATTTGATCAGCAGTATCTATTGCATGCTCTTGTCCTTTCATTGCAAGCTTATTAACAGCCATTAAGTGACTGTTTACTTTTTGAGAGGCATTATTTACTTCTGATGCTACGCTACGTACCTGAATCAAAGTGCTTGATGTTTCTTCTGCTAGTAAGTTTATTGCATCTGCAACAGGGCCTGTTGCATCCTCTGTAACCTCAGCACGAATAGTAAGATTACGTTCACTTAATTCAGCCACGGCCTGTAGTAACATGAAAATAGATTGGTTTAATTCCTGATGCTCATTGTCAATAGTCTTTAGTGTTACTGCACGATCATCAAGTAGCCCATTAAAAGCACTACCAAGTCTAGAGAATTCATCATTTCCTTTTACTTCAACTCGTGCATCAAACTCACCTTCTGCAAGTCTGTGTACAACTTTAGTCAATTTATTTGTTGGCTTTGTGATTGATCTCATAATAAGGTTACCAAAAAGCATTGTGGCGAGAATTCCACCAAAGATATACATGAGTACTTCATTTGTTATTTTTGTTGAGTTACTGATTGCAGCAGCATTACTAGCTGTCGTAGTAATATATTTAGAATCTTTTATTTTATTCATACTTGTCGCCAATGCATTCGCAAGAGGGAACATTTCTTTAAGTACGTAAGATCCTAGTGCACCTTTATCTTCTTTCTCATTAAATAATTTAGATACGTTTGCATAAGAATGAAGGAGTCGCTCCTGCTGAGCTAGTAATTGTTGTATCTCTGCATCACTTCTTTCATCTGCTGTAAGCGTCCTATTAAAGGTGGAAAAGCTTTTTTTAATCTCTTCTATACCTTTTTCTGTTCTGCTAGTTCCTGCTGTCCAGAAAATATATCCAGCATTCAGATTGGAAAGGAGTTGAGTGTAGTGCTTAGCGACATTGTAGTTTACATCAGCAGATGCAACGACTGATCGAAGGTTGGCGTCATTTGCTTCTAGCGCAGTGTGGTCTTTTCCTAAACCTTCGAGAGCAAAGTACCCAATGATCATAAAGAATATTGTGGGTAATACGATGAATGCAATCATTCGAACATTTATTGATAGTTTATTTAACATGATGTTGTACCTTTTATTTTTATTATTGGGCTTTGATGATTTGGTTTAATAACTCTTTATGATCTATTTGAATGATGGTTTGATTTCCATCGCTTAAATATTTTTCCTGCCATGTAGGTATTTTTTTTGGAGATTTTTTAATCTTGAATTTTTTGAAATTAACTAATTCAGGCAAACTCTCGATTTCAAAAACTATTGGCGTGTGGTCTTTATGCTCAATCATTAATAGTGAGGATTGTTCATTGCCTTCCTTTTCTTTCTTAGTCACTTGCTGATTAAGAAACATGTGAAGGTCGATAACGGGCATAACAATACCTCTTACACTTAATATTCCTTTATGCCACTTTGATAGAAATGGGACTTTGTTGACTTTTGAATTGGTAAGATATTCTACCTTCATATCTTGTTCTAACAGAAAATTGTAGGATCCAGCTCTATAAAAATACCTGCTTATGTTGTTTTTGTTTTCTACTGGCATAGATTCACTTATATCAATTGCCGACCGCAAGTTAGATATAAATGAAGATGTATTAAAACTGGTATTTTCAGTAGTTTCTTTTTCTACTGTCGCCATCATAAGCTCCGTTTTTATTTTTGTTGTAATGTAAGCAGGATTATATTGCAGTTAAAGTATCTAAAATCTGATTGTTTTTATATGGTTTTACAATGTAATCTGCTGCACCTAACTGTTTGGCCCACTGTTTATCTACTGGATTAGATTTACTTGAAACCATGATGACAGGAGTATTTGCAAGTTTAGGAATTTTTTTAATGGATCTACAAGCTTTATACCCATCTCCATCTGCCATTACAATATCAAGCATAATTAGGTCAGGGTCCAACTTTTGAGATAGTTCAATAGCCTCATTGCCTGACTTGGCTGTTATAGTTTTATAACCTGCTGAATCTAAAATAGATTTTAAATGCGCTAATTGTGTCTCTGAGTCATCCGCGATAAGCACAGTTTTTATATCAGCCATGTGATTGCCTCTTACTTGGTTTTATTATTATTTGTTAGAGAGTTGTTTTGCGATAGGTTTTCTTATGCGCTAGCAAATCCTGTTTGAGTATTTATACAGTGTAGGGCGTGAAATGAAAGGTAATACAGATAAATGGTTGGATTTAGACCTAATCGATTACTCTTATTGTTGGCTGTGATAATTTTTATTTATTTGTACGAAGTATGCTGAATTCTTAAGCAAGATATAGAGCAATTTAAACTATTGCTATGAGTTCCACGAATACGGGTTGACCATTTCTATGGCACCCCCGCCTTTTTTTGATAATTGCTAGTGAGTTTGAAATGATACGAGTTCAATGCATATTCACATTATAACTATCTATTTGATATAGGTAGTTATATTTTCTCTATTCAGTAGGTTTGAGTGTTTTGATCCCTTTATGGGGCAAAAATATGCCGCAACCAAGTTTTCGATATTCCCCTAGACCTTCTTGTTGGATTTTAATTGAAGGGTCGCTATCTAGGTCAGCAATCATTAGGTGCCTTGTTAATATGTTTTTATCGGGTGTTTTTATAACCTGGCATTTACCGCAGAGCATTTTCTTCGCATTAACATTAGTTATGCTTTTGATTTCTTTGTGAATTCTCATGAGAAAGTTGTTCTCATCTTCATCCTCGTGCGTGGCAACATACCGAGAAAAAATAACACCAGCGTTAATTAATTTTTTCTTTTTAGATCTTCCAATAGTTAATTCCTGACCATCTATATCTAGAGTCTTCCCAGTAAGTTTCCTAGCTGCATCTAATTTCGACCCAGGAATTCTTAGTGTGAATTTAGTGCGCTTTGATGGGTAAAGCAGGGCGCCATCTTCGTTTTCTGGGCGTAGCCAGCCATTATTACTTTCTGCGACATGGATTTGATGAATACCTGATATTCTTTCATCTTGCATCCAAGGAAGTTCTTTTAAAATGGCTTGTGAAAGTGCCCACGCATGATCGATGGGCAGTCTTTTGCATTGTATTGAATATAAAACATCAATAACATCTTCTGGTACATTGTAAGGTAATGTTTTATCTTCGTCTTCTTCCCAAAACATATCAGTGTTTACCTAGCTGATTCAAAGGCTAAGTTTAACTGTTCATGCCAATCAGAAGGTCGGTCATCATAAGCGGGTGGTTCAATATCAACTTGAAAATATAACTCTCCTGTTGCAACGGCAGTTTTTTGAATTTCTTTTTTTAATTCGGAAAAACTGGAAAGATTATCACTTTCCTTTAGTAAAAGTTCGCTTAATGAAAGCATATTGATTCCCTTGGAATTCTAAGTTGGTTTAGCAAGTGTATCGTAGTATCTACCACGATATAATAGGCGCTTTTTATCTGTATCACTGTAGTCGTGAAAGGCATCACGTCGGTGTAGTATATTTTTGCAAATTAACCCCTCTCCGGCTTTAAAAGTATATTTTCCAATCAAAGGAGTGCTGCTATCAAGTAATTCTTCTAGAAACTCTAGTGCTTCTAGTATGGGGGTGCTTTGTTTCCATTCAATATTTCTTTTTCTGGCAGAAAAACGCATATGTAGTTGCCCTTGTGAGTTGATTGAAAATACAGGCCCAGTTTGAGCTTCCCTAATTACGGTGCCATTATTGATATTAGCAGGGATAGTCAATGCATCACTTTGCATCAAGCCTTTTATGAAATCAGGATTTTCATCACGTAGTGAAATATAGGCTAACTCATGATCCATTATATATGAAGCTCCTCCATCTTTAGCAGGAGTATTACAATGTAAAAGCATGGAATTAATTTGATTCCTTGGGTGATTGTAATAGCCATCAGTATGCCAGCTTAGCTTCTTTTTTGAATAGGGAATGTATTCGTGTTGTCCTTGATGAGCTGTAGCTGTGATTGAAGTAAGATTATCACTATCGGCACATATATTACTATCTAATTGATTTAGTCCTAATTGTTTGGCAAGAAAATGGATACTATTTTTGTTGTTTTGTTTTGGTTGTTTAATTCGGTAAAGACACATGCTATTTGTACCACATCGTTTAAGAATTTCATTCTTATCAGTAGTTCTTAGTTGGTAAATGTCTTCAATTTCATGAAATAACTTGTTATTTGGAGTATTAAAATCAAGAGAATGTTCAAGTTTGTGAGTTCGCCATTGCTTGTATGACTCCGAATTTTGAAGAGTAAAAGGTGATGGCATTAGATAGATAGGTCAAAAGTGCAATAGAATAGAGACATTTCTTAATTGTAAAGAATCATATAAGAAAGACAATCAGTTATTTGCTTTTTATAGTCTGTATTTTTTAATTACATACAGTTTATAGATAAATTATGATTATACTACCCTTCGTGCTTTAATCCCAATCTTGGCAATAGGATAGTAATCATCCTCACTATCCACTAATGGGTAGGTTAATTCTTTGGTAACATCCCATGGGTGAGATTCTTAATTTATTGCTAAGCAACTACACTGTGAGGGTTAACGGAATTAATAGTTTTTAAATAGTTAATTCTCCCTGTATTTAAAGCGGCAAAATTGTTAATTAATAAAATTTGTCGGTAATCGTAATTAATAGGAGGCAATAATGGCTGATATCAAAAAATATCCTACGCCGATGCTCGATGTTTTAGAAGATGGTCCATGGCCTAGTTTCATCACTGGTATGAAGGATATGCGCGACAATCATCCGAGTGATAAGATTAACAATGTAATCAACGGTTTGTTGGGGCAGCTTGAGCATTCTTACGAAACTAAGATGGGTTACTGGAAGGGTGGTACTATCTCTGTATTCGGATATGGTGGTGGACTTATCCCTCGTTTTTCTGAAGTTCCTGATAGTTTTCCTGAGTCTAAAGAGTTTCATACTATGCGTGTTCAGCCTACGCCTGGTAATTACTATTCGACAGATATGATGCGACAGCTGGCGAGTAGCTGGGAGAAATACGGTTCGGGTCTTCAGACGTTCCATGGTCAAACAGGTAACATTATGTTTATCGGTTGTGACAATGATACATTCCAGCATTTCTTTGATGAAATCAATGATTATGGTTGGGATATGGGTGGTGCCGGGCCTTGTGTTCGTACCGCAATGTCTTGTGTTGGCGCGGCGCGTTGTGAAATGTCTAACTGTAACGAACACGCGATTCATCGTCACCTTGTGAATAACTTTACAGATGATGTTCATCGTCCTGCGCTTCCCTATAAATTCAAATTTAAAGTATCAGGTTGTCCTAACGATTGTCAAAACGCGATTGAGCGCGCTGACTTTGCTGTTATCGGTACCTGGAGAGATCATAAGAAGATAGATCAAGATCAATGGAAAGCATTTGTTGCTGATAAAGGTGTTGATTATGTAATG
>CAZWEA010000085.1:0-13197 GCA_964632635.1 uncultured Cocleimonas sp.
ATATACTAAAGGATGTCTAACGAAAGTTTGACATCCTTTTTTTATGCAGCGAACATTAGCAAGAAATCCTTTAGAGGCCCTCAGATTAAAAAATACAGTAAATTTACTTTACTGTATTTTTTAATCTGAGGGAGTTTAGAACAACAAGCAAAGAACTTAACGACATACCAATAGCTGCCATCCATGGTGTAACCCAGCCTATTACTGCTGCGGGGATAGCTATTAAATTATAGGCTACGGCCCAGCCAAGGTTTTGTAGAATAGCCTGACGAGTTCGATGCATCAGTCGAAATGCTGCGCCAAGGGTACTGTAGTTTTTCTCAAGGATTAAGAGGTCACAATTATTTTTTGCTAGATCAGTGGCATCTGAAAAAGTGAGTGAAATATCAGCAATGGCAAGTGTTGGCGCATCATTAATACCATCGCCAAGCATCATAACGCTTCGTCCTAGTTGTTGCTCTTTCTTAATCCAGTCAAGCTTTTCCTGTGGAGATAAACCTCCTTTGGCGGTTAAAATATCAAGTTTTTTAGCAATCGCATCTACACTCTGTTGATGATCGCCACTTAATATGACTTTTTGTTTTATCCCCAAATTATTTAGTTGCTCTAAAAACTCTGTAGTACCTTCTCTGAGTGGGTCAGAAATACGGAAAACAGCTTGAATACCCTCAGGGTTAGATAAATAAACTGCACTGTGACCCTGTGTTCTCCATTCTTTTATTTCATTTGAGAGCTTATTCAGTTGTTTTTCACCTGCATCACTTAAAGGGCCAGAAGCAAATGATTTATTTCCAATGCGCCACTTATTTTTATTAATTTTAGCTTCAATTCCATGACCTGCATGAACTTTGATATTATGAGTATGAATATATGGCACCCCCCCCTTTATTTTACTTTTCAGGCTGCCTAAGGGGTATTCGTTGCCACACTCCAGTTTGGTATCCTGTTGTTCGGCTGTGCATATTTTTTTATGGTATTTAAGAATTGCTCTAGCAAAAGGGTGGTGAGAGCCTTGTTCAAGACTAGCTGCGATGCTTAAGTAATCATTTTCGTCCATTTCTCCTAGTACTTTAATCTCATTCACAATGGGATTGCCTTTCGTCAGCGTACCTGTCTTATCAAAAATGATGGTATCAATCCGTGCCAACCTTTCTATTGAAGACATCCGAACAGCCAAGACATGCAACTGACTAAGGCCTGCTGCACCTAGTGATAAAGCAACAGGTGCCGCAAGTGCCAGTGCACAAGGGCAGGTTACTATTAATACAGAAATGGTATGGCTTAATGCATTTGATACGTCATTAAAGCCATCTTTCCAAAACCAAAATAGAAATGTGCTGAGTGCAATCAGCAATACTGCTGCTACAAACTTGCCAGCAACTTGTTCGGCTATATCGACGTAATAGGGGTGAAAGCCAGTGCTATTCTTTGCTAATTGTTGGATCTCACTCAAAGTGGAATCAGCTTTAGTTGAAACAACTTCCACCTCTATTAGCTGTTCGATATTTATTGATCCACCTAAAACTAGCTCACTCGCAACATGTACAACAGGGGATGATTCCCCTGTGAGTAGGGATTCATCAAAGCTACTTTTAGCTGAAAGTAACAGACCATCTACGGGTACTGCTTCACCAGGAGATATTTGAATTCTATCTCCTTTGATTAATTCAATGACAGGAACTTTTCTTACTTCACCTTCAAAAACTTGCCTAGCTATTTGCGGTATGATTTTTGTTGAACGATCTAATAGTGCCGTTGCCGTTATTCTTGAGCGTAATTCAATATATCGAGCAATTAGAAGAAAAATAACAAACATGGCTATTGATTCAAAATACACATCGCCACTTTGTTTTATTGTTGAGTACAAACTACCTAACCATGCCACTGACAAACCAATGGCTATGGGCACATCCATGCCTAAGGTTTTATTTTTTAAATCTCGCCATGTGTTGATGAAAAATAATTGTCCTGGATAAAGCAAAATAGCGGCAGTAGCAAAAACACTGCTCCAGCGGGAAATCTTAATCCACAGAGGCAGCTCTCCATGCTGGTTTACTCCACCCATAAAATAACTAGCAATGGCTGACTGCATTACTAACATTCCTAAAATCAATGCAAAAAGGATTCTCTTTACACTTCGTTGCTTTTGTTCTTTATCTAAAGATTCACGTTGCTCAGGATCAAATGGGTGAGCTTGATAACCAATATTGATGATAGCTTGCAGTATTTCACTGAGTTGAATTTTTTCAGGATCCCAGCGAATTTTAGTTTGCTGTCCAGTGTAGTCCATTTGCACATCAAGGATGCCATCAAGTTGCCTGATTGTTCTTTCATTCAGCCACATGCAGGCAGCACAACGGATTTCTTCTAAAATCAGCCAGGCTTCTTTCCATTCATCATTGTTATCTTTGCGTACAAATTCGCGTTGAATTTTTTCATTGTCATACAATTGTAATTGATTAAGAAGCTTAGGTAGTTGTGATGAATCAAACGTCCTAGCTGATCCTTCACGATGTTTATAGTAATCTTCGTTACCTGAGTTAATGATGGCTTCACATACAGCCTTGCATCCGTTACAGCAAAATATCTTTTTCTCCCCTAGCAATGTTGTAAAAAAGGGGGGGGTGCCATTAGCTGGTAAATTACAGTGATAACAGTTTTTATTATTCATTTGTTTATTAGGGGGAGGGACGTTTAAATGAGTATTAGGTGTGGAGAATGACTTAACCATTTTATTCCACTATAAACTATGTTCAACAGGGCGCAAGCGATAAAAAACCCTTCTGAATTCAGAAGGGCAGGGGTTAGTACTTTTCTAAACTGACCTCAGCATAACTTGAGGTCTTCTTAGGTTAATCTTTTTCTTCTTCTGCAACTAATAACTTTGTACCCGTGCCTATCGAAGCATAATAATCAGCTAGTTCAGTAATTTCTTTTTCAGATAATTCGCCTGCGATAAAGCGCATTCGGCTATAGATATCATTTTCACGATCTTGCTCTTTATAAGCCATCATGGTGGTTATAAAGTAGCTGGTACTCTGACCTGCAAGTGCTGGTACATCTACAATAGAACCTTCTCCTTTTAAGCCATGACAACCAGCACAAGGTGGTAAGAATCTTTCACCTGCGCCTTTTGTTGCCATTTTGATAGCTTCAGGTGTCACTTTTACTGTGTCGACACTAGATACAGGCAATATCTGTGTGGCATAAAAAGCAGAAACATCAGCAATATCTTTTTTAGAAAGCTTTTTGACTTTCTTAAGCATGACTTTATCATCACGTTTCTTGTCCACATAATCGATAAGTTGCTTATATGTTGCATGTGCCAATTGCCCTGCAAGAAAAGGAGTATCCTCTTCTTCAATAGGCGTTATATCAGCGCCATCAGCACCGTGACATTTACCACATTTTTTGGCAATTTTTGCACCATTTTCAAGGTCAGCATCTTTTATAAGGTTACGTGTTTCAGAATCCCAAACGACATTTGATGATGGTGCGGCAGAAGCCGTTGAAACTAAACTAAACGTACAAAGTATTAAAGAAGCGGTTTTTAATATTTTATTAAAAGTCATGTTTATATACTCCATGGGAATGTGCCATTAGTTTCCATGAGGAAAAACTGAAGGATGGGATAGCCGTAACTAGCGATCATGTAAATAACTATAACCGCTGTCCAAAAACCAAAACCATTTAATAACTTAGGTAGACTTAACACAGGATGCAATGACTCTGCATATTCCATAACAGGTGGAACTGCCGCTTTACCTTTCATGTGTGTAAGTACTAAGTTTAAAACGAGTAATAATGCTGATATAACCAATATAATCCCACCGATTAGCATAAGGAACTCATAAGGTGCCCAAGGTGCAGTGATTTCTTCTCCATAAGGAGGAACACCAATACGACGAGGCTGACCAATTAAACCAAGAATGTGCCAAGGCAATGTAAGGATCAACATGCCGATGAACCACAGCCATAATTGGAGCAATGCCATTTTGGTAGAAAACAATGGGCGACCTGTTAATGAAGGCCACATATAATATGCCGTTGAGAAATACATAATGACTGCTGTACCTGCAAAGATCAGATGGAAATGACCTGTAATCCACTGTGTATTGTGTACCGCCACATCCATTGAGTAACTAGCATTTACCATTCCACCCCAACCACCTACGGTTAGCATGAGTAACGATAGTCCTCCCGATAACACCATAGGATTAGACCAGTTGAGTGCTTTAATCCAACCAAGCAAGCCTTTACCACCGCGTAAACGACCAGCAACTTCCATTGAGGCAATTACGGTAAAGCCTGTAATCAGTGTTGGAACAGCGACCATGAAGGTTCCTATCATGTGAACAAATTTCCAACCAGCATCTTGGAATGGATCAACATATAAATGATGCATTCCAATTGGCACACTGAAAACCAACAGCATAAGAATTGAGATACGCGAGAATTCATCGCTGAATAAACTACCCCCCGCAGCTTTTGGTACTAATGTATAAAAAGCGATATAAGCAGGAATTAACCAAAAATAAACAATTGCGTGAAGTGTCCATGAGAATAAAGTTCTGGCAAGACCAACATCTATAGTATCAATCCATCCTAATGACCAAGGAATCAACTGGAATAATACTTCTGCGGCAACACCCAAGCTGGTAATAAACCAAAGGATCGCATTAGCCGTCATCGCATACATAGGCAATGGAACTGGTGCGCCTGGATTAGCCTTCTTCCAAGCATTCATACTCATGACCATCTGTAAACACCAGAACCACGAACCAACCACGAGGAAAGTTGCACCAAAGTAAAATATTGGATTAGCTTTTAACGGAGGGTAGAAGGTGTACATTATGGATGCTTCACCTGCAAACAACATAATGGCTGCAGCGGCTGTTCCGCCTAAACTAATGGCAAATCCTAGCCAACCTAATCTTTTACCACCCCAAATTTCAGTCTTGAGTGAGGTATGTATAATCCAATAACCAAAACCCATAATGAAGAAGGTTGTGAGTACAAAACCCATAATGACGCCATGACTTGAAACCGAGCGATAATAAAGCTCAATTATTTCAATTTTAGGGAATAAGCCACTACGTTCTGCAACTTGATATAAACCCATTAGCGCTGCTAAGAAAAAGGTGATAAAGGCAACCCAGAGATTTGCGAGACTTAATCTACTTGCATGAGATCCCATTATTTGTCCTCCCCTTCTTTCATCGATTTTTCAAAATCTTCCATCGAAACTACGTTTAGCTGTGACCACATATAGTCATGCCCCAGCCCACAATATTCGTTACAAAACATAGGAAATTTCCCGATCTTAGGAAAGGTAGTATTTACTTCGGATACATAGCCCGGAACAACCATAGTATTCATATTGGTGAAAGCGGTATGTACGCCGTGCAAAACATCGGCACTTGCCAATCTGAATTTTATTGGTATGCCAACAGGTACTTTCATATTATGAGGAAAGAAGCCGTAGCGCGCAGCAACCATAGTTACGCGTATCGAGCCATCTGACTCTACCTTGATGCCGATATTATCCTCGTTAAATTCTTCCGTTAAATGTAATCGAACAGAATCGATCGTTTCTACATTGCTGGGGGGATGAATATTTTTATTAATTGCGTAAGCAGCTAGTATTCCCATCATTGCAAATGCTATTACAAACGAGAGAATGACCCATTTTTTTTCAGTGCCATCTACATGCATGATCATAAATTCCTTTGGGTGGGTTTAGTTTACTGGACCGTGAGGTAAGAAATAGCCATAAAACATATAGAGCCAACCTAGCACCATAAACACAGCGTATACTAATAAAATTGCCCATGTTCCTTTGGGTGCTTCAGCGATTGCCGCTTTTTGCTCTTCGGGGGTTAATTTAGTCATCGAAACTCTCCTTTTCTTGACTTGTATCAATATTGTTATTCTATATTTGAGGGGGTAGCTCGGTATTAACTTAGATTAGTTATCTGGGAGAAGAGTGTGATAATAATTGCAGCAAACAGAGTTAATAGGCTTTACTGTAGCTTCTTATCTGGAGTAAAAACTCCTAGGCATACTCGAATAGAAAAAATCAAGGAGGCGAAGAATATGATTCGCTTCACTTATTTATACTTGAGACTTTTGTAAGAGAGTGAGTTACCGAGAAAAGTAGTTTTTAATCCCCCATATCCCAAAATCTTCCTGTTTTTCGTTGTGAATCTTGCTATTAGCTGTAAATCACGCCTCAATCAGAAAGATTTTATCGCATCTCTCTTTCGTTACTGAGTTATGCTTAGGTCTCAGTTTTGAATAGATTATTAGTGGTTGTGTAAAAGTATTTTAACTATCAAGGTCGAATATATGAATACCCTTGTTCTTGTAGTTCAAGTAGACGTATCGCGCCAGTTGAAACTCGGGATATACCCTCTATGATATCAGGCTCGCTTCCGTGAACCTTTGCGTATCTTTTTAAGGTTCCTTCACAAACACTTACCTTTAGACCATATCTTTTAATTAAATCTTCTACTCTTGAAGAGTTAAGCTTATCTGTTGTGATTAAACTTAAACCTGGTCCATAAACAACTAATTCAACATCTATATTATCTTTACCAATAACAGCTTTTAAGTTTCTGGCATTCAACAAAGCCATTTTTTGGGTTAGGGGGTCACTGCTATTAATTTGTATGGCCATTTTCCTATCTGCTGCAAATGAATTTGAGGCGAGTACAAAAAAGAGCATTAGGGCTGACAAGATTCGTATAAACATGTTTATATTCCTTTTAAATTATTAAGGGTTAGGGTAAATAACCAAACTAACTAATCACAATCAGGCTCTTCTTCTTTCTTCTTTTTCTTATTTTTATTTTTATCATCAGAGTCTTTGGCTTTTTCAGTATCTGCTACTGCTTCCTCAGCTTTCTTTTCATCAGCAGACACGATAGTGGTTGTACTAAAAATAAAACTACAAAGTAGGAGTAAAAAAGTACTTAGTTTTAATAAATTTTTCATATATAAAATTCCTTTCAATAATATTAGAGACTAAAAAGGGCTCGATTAAGAACCCTTTTTAGCTAGTAGTTGTATATCTACTCGGTACTAACCGTCACCAAACACATCAGCCGTTATGTTATTTAACCAGCTATATGCATTTTCTACGGCTCGTTTATGAGCTTCATCAGATGCATCCATTGGTGTCAAACCACCTGCCACTTTGGTTATTTTCGAACCATCTTTGGCCAAGCGATAAACCGCAGCTACTGAAATACCCCAGTCTTTTGCAATTACGGAATAACAAGTATTTACATAAGAAGGTGTTCCAGGCTCTTTACCTGCCAATAAAGCGGCAACAGCTGCCGCACAAACTTTTGCTTGTGAGTTTGCTGCGTAACCAGACTTAGGCATACCCTTAGCAACAGCAGCATCACCAATAATGTGAATGTCTTTGTGAATTTTTGACTCAAAAGTACCAAGGTCAATCGGACACCAGCCTTTATCATTTGTTAAACCAGCAGCAGCAGCAACTTTTCCAGCCTTCTGAGCAGGAATGATATTAATTACATCACCTTTGATTGTATTGCCAGAAGCTGTTGTTACACTCATTCCACCAGCATCAAGTTTTGCTACACCATCAGATTTTATGTAATCAATCAGTGAATTATCAGACTCAAACCCGTAGAACTTTTTCCAACCTTGGATGAATAAACCATATTTAGAAAACTTCTTTTTAGGGTCAACGTAAATGACTTTTGACTTAGGTTTTTCTTTCTGTAGGTATTTAGAAATTTGACAAACACGCTCTGGAGGTCCAGGAGGACAGCGGAAAGGATTTGGTGGAGCAGCTATAATAACTGTCCCTCCATCTTTCATATCTACAAGTTGTTTACGAAATGTTGTTGTTTGAGGGCCGGCTTTCCATGCATGAGTGATTTTCTCTGCAGTTGCTTCATCATAACCTTCGATTGTATCGTACTTGAAACTGATACCTGGTGCGACAATACAGCGATCATAATCAAAACTTGCCCCACCTTTTGTGGTTACTTTCTTGGCTTTTGCATCAATACCTGTTACATAATCAATAACAACTTTAATGCCTTCCTTTTCTAAGCCTCCATATCCATGCTTTAAGGAATCAAGAGTGCGATCTCCACTTAATACTTCGTTGCTTAAGTAACAAGTATGGTAATCTTTATTTGCTTCAATTACCGTTACTTCAATACTCGGATCTGCCATTTTTACATATCTTGCTGCTGTAGCACCGGCAGTTCCTCCGCCTACAACAACAACTTTCTTAGAGGCGCCAAAAGCTAATGATGGAGCTCCAATAAAAATACCTGACGCTGTAACTGCACCAAGGCCTTGAACAAATTTTCTACGACTATTATTTGTACTCATTATATTTCTCCTTAGTGTGAATTACTGACCGTAATATTCGATTAATGCTTCAATACCTGCAGGACCGTGTTTCTTATGAAGCTTCTTTAGCTTCTTTTTCATTTTCTTTGGTGCTTTACGATCTTTGTTCTGATAGTCCATTAGTTGAGCTGCAAGGTATGATTTCCACTGCCCTTTAAGAAAACCGGATTCATCTTCTCCTAAGGTTCCACCTTCACTGTGGCATTTTTCACAATATTTGTCGTGAAGCTTAGCCCCTTTTTCTGCTTTTGCTGCATCAACTTTTTGCCCTTTTGCTTCTACATACTTTTGCTTAGAAAAGTATTCGGCCATTTGCGCGATTTCTTCTGAGGTGTAACCTTTAGCAAGACGACCCATAATAGTGGAAGGAACATCGCCACTTTTGTACCCTTCCATCACTTCTATAAAATAAGTAGTTGAATTACCCGCAATTGTTGGTATTGATGGGCCATGGCTGACACCATTTCCTCCATGGCAACCGGCACAGGTATTAGCAAGCATTAGAGTACTTGCTCCTGTTAATAAATCAGCTTTTTTCTTCTCTGCAAAAGCTGCATTTGTAGAAAATAATGCGAGACTAGCAATTAGTATCGACTTACGTCCAATATTTTTCATACATTTCTCTCCTAGGGGTTACAAGGCAATAGATAGGAATATAGCGTTATTGAATCATTAACGGGTATTTAGAGTCTTCCATGAAGATACGGTAACTGTACCAATATCTATTGTTATCTAACCGACTATAAGACGAGGTAAAACAAATAAACTTAACATAAGTTAAGTTGGTTAAAGTTTCATAAATATGAGCTTTAAAGTTTTCCTAGATAAGGAAAAATCCGAGTGATTACTTACGTTTAGCTCAATTGTTGAGCACATAGGGAAAGGTCTCTTTTGTATATTAGAAACTATACTGTTCTAAAAGCTTTATAGAGTATCTTCATCTTAAATAGATAGCTATTGACGGCTTGGGTAGATAGCATAAAGTTTTAAGTTGGAGCTAAATAGAGTCAATTGGACGAGAGCCTAAAAGATGACACTAATATCACCATTATAATACTTTAATATATTTATCAGTTTTACATTGGTAAATATTTTTCTTTAGCTTCTTTTAGTAATGCTTCAATTGCAGGCATGTATATGGTTGTAGAATCCTTTTGGGTATGAAAACTTTTATTAAAGCTCTTTACGCGATTGTCTCTGTATTTTTCTCTTTCTTTATTTAATAGTTTATTCTTTACTACGTCATATTCTTTTGTAAATTCTTTTTTGCGGTCTAGGAGTTTAATAATATGATAGCCAAACCTAGTTTCGATTAGTTCACTTAAATCATCTTTATTCGTTAAGTTGAATGCTGCATCTTCAAAGGGTTTTACCATTCTTCCTCGAGTAAAGTATTCTATAACTCCACCAAGTCTTGCAGAACCTTTATCATCAGAAAACTCTTTTGCCGCTTCGCTAAAATCACTACCTTGCTTTAATTCACCTAATATTTTCTTAGCAAGTTCTTTCTTTTCTTTTTGAACTTCTTGGCTTTCTGATTTAGATGATTTAATCAATATATGAGCTACTTTTACTCTTTCTTTTACAAGAAACTCTTCAGGATGTGTATCATAATATTCTTTAGCAAGAAGTTGTATTTCAGTTGGGAGTTTGATTTGTTTTTTATAATTTGTTGTTAGAGCATTAGCAAGAATTATATTAGTACTTTTTTGAATTTTCCACTGAATGATAGGATCATCATTGAGTTTTTGTTCAATAGCCTTTTTGACCTTCTTTTTAATTATCAATTGATCTAATAGTAAGCGTTGAAGTTGTTCTTTTTCCCTTAGAATTTTAACTTGTTGAACTTTGTTCATATCCCCTAAAATCTTCATTGCTTCTTGTTTTGTAACACTAATAGAGCCTTCTTGCGCAAGAATAGAGTGATCTTCATTAGTAGCAGGTTGTTGGTCCGCTGTAATAGTCGATACCGTAAGAAGTGATATGCCTAGAATGCTCGTTATAAATAATGAGCGAAGAGGTTTTTTAAGAGCTTTTGAAGTGTTCATAATTAATTAGATAGTAGGAAAAAGGAATGAATAAAGATATCGAATTTTATTTTTTAATGTGCCACCAAGATCCATCAACAAGTTGCCAACGTTCTTTTATTTCGCTTGGGATGTCCATTACAACATTCCCTCCAGAATAATTAAAAAATAAGGTAAGGTTGATATCACTTAGGTTTTTATTAATAATTTTTGTAGAGTTATGTTGAATTGATTTCCATGTAACTGCTTGACCAAAGCTTGTTCTAAAGTCGGTTACTGTATAGTTTTTTCGATAACTAGCACTTTCATACGTGTAAGCTTTCTTCCAATCATGGTCTATCATTGCCTGCCATCTTTCGGTAGCACGAACGCCTGGCTTAACAGGCTCTTTTTTTGTGCATGAAGATAGATTGAGAGCTAACAAAAGTAGTATGCTAGTGAGATAGAGAGTTTTATTGATCATTTTTGCTTTCCGATCCTATATTTACTAGGACACCTAGATTTTTATTCATCAAGATTCTACAGTATGCGAATGGTATTACAAGATTTATAAGTGTTAAAAAATAGGGCACGATAACTCAGTTAGGTAAAGTAATATATTTATGAATGGGCCGTGTTATTTCTCCCCTTAATAGATCAAACCCACTCCCTATGTCTACTGCAACCCCACCTCGTTGTTTAACCCATGAGCAATATATTTCTGACCATGGTCCCGCACCTATTAGGCAAAGCCGGCCAGTTAGTTTATTGGGTAGTTTATTGTGTAATTCTTCAAGAAAGAAAGGGGAATCTTCAGATGCCTTCTTGTTGCAGCCGACAGGAATAAATTCAATTTCAAGTTTTGGACTTTTGATTTGTAGTAGTTTTACTATAGTTTGTTTATCTGAAATAACGACTAAATGTTTGGCTTCGTTTAACAGTTCTTCTAAGTGTTCCAATATAGAGAAGTACAGATGAGCAGAAGCAACTATTTTTCCCTGTAGTTGGCCTTTTGAAGCGAGTTCTAATAAATAATCAATGGCTCTGAAATGACCAGAAACGCCCCTGTATTTATTATCAAGAAACATACTTTCTATTAGCTCAACAGAAACCTTCTCAGGCCGCCACAATCCTGTAACGCCTACTATATCGGCTTCTTTGATTGTTTGTAATATCTGATTTTGTAAATCTAACATCCACCTTTCACTAAGGTTAAATGAATCTTGTTGAAGAGCAATTATTTGTTCAAATACCCATTTATTAAGAATTGGGGTTTCTTTGTAATGACTGTAAGTGAGTATATTGGCTTCACCATCTCCAATTCGAATTACGGAATAGGGAATTTGATGCTTTAAGGCATGCTTTATTTTATAGATTATTTCTTTAGCAAAGGGATCGGGAATAACTTCTAAATCACAATTTTCATAAGCTACTTTAATGAAATTCGGATCTACGTATTCAGGCTTTTCTCGTATTGATCTAGCGACAAAGTCAATTTCTTCTTGCGGAATAACAATCACTTTCAAAAATTGAATTTCTGATTAGGGCTAACTGCATCTTTTCGTTTGATAATTAAATCTGTATATTCATTAATTGCTAATTCTTTAAACTCTCTGACTATTGGATTATATTGCTCTGTTAATGTGTAATTTTTATTGTTAAACCCTGAGATGATTAATAAGCCAGTTGGGGAAGTATTTAACATTGTCAGTTTTAATTCAGGTCGAAAGCGCTGTAGGCAAATGATGATTTTCCATACATCCCCCGTCCAAACTTGAGATTTTCTTGTTCTGGATGCTTGAGTTTCATTATTGGGCAAAATGTCATCAATGACAACAATGGTTTTTTCATGTGCATGAGCTTCGATATTGATGAAGTCTCTTAACACAAATTCGAATAAGTGCATGCCATCAATAAAAGCTAGATCAATGCCTTCTTTTGGTATCGACTCAGAGTGATGTTCAAAGAAAAAATCACTGGTTGATTTGAAAAAATTGACTGATTCGAAGTCGGCTATTTTGATTTCTGGATCAGGGTCAATAGCAATAGAAGGACAGCTTGCTAAGGAAAGGCTTTTACCAACTCGTACACCGATCTCAAAATAGTTTTTTGGCTTTAACGACTGATGGAGCGATTTAAGTGTCTCTATATAGAAAGCCTCACCTTGGGTTTTCTCAATGTCATCAGACTGATGTTCAATATGAGTTGATGCAGGTAATGTTGAAAGAATATAACGATTGATTTCATTCTCTTTGAGTTGCCGCCATACCGTAGATGTTTCTTGCATGTTGTTCTTTGAGAAGACTCCAACTAAGTCTCTCCATGGGCCTCTAGTATCATGAAAAACTTCGATGACTTTAATGTCTGTATATTTTGCCAGTGCATGATATGCATCAGGATAAAAGCGATAACAGTCGACGGGGTAACGATGAATAGGGCCTGCTGAAGGAGCAATAAGGAATAGCCAGCCATCATCTTTAATCACTCTAGTCATTTCTTCAAATAGTAACCAGAAGAATTCTACATGCTCGAAAGCTTGCCCTGAAATAAGTATATCAATAGAGCCATCCTCAACTGGAATTTTATATGGGTCTTTAAGAACCATATCTATACCTTCACCAGCTTCAATATCTGCAGCTATGTATTCAAATTTTTCTTGAGAAAAAATATCGGCGTAGGAGCCATTTACATTGGCTCCTCCAATATCTAAAACAGTTATTTTGGTTCTATTTGCTATGAAGTCACCACAAACGTAGTTTTCATAACATTTCTGCATGTTTTCTAATGATGA
>CAZWEA010000086.1:0-13040 GCA_964632635.1 uncultured Cocleimonas sp.
TGTTCAGGCGTAGTAGCCCAAGCCATGGCTGATCCATCGACTTCTTTTAAGGGGTGAATAATATCTTCATTGTGCAGGGTAATATAAGGCGTGCCAAGTGCTGCGCAGTAGCCTGCATCAAATGCGGCATTCCATTGTTTGTATTTATCACCAAAGCGCACAACAGCTAAATCACAACTTTCTAGCATGGTTTTAATTCTTATCGCATTTACTTTTGCTGATTTATGATCGCGCCAAAAGTTGTTGTCTTCTTTACCTAAAACATCACCCGCTGCATCACTGGCTTCGTGGTTAGTCACTGCAGAGGAGAAATTAATTGCCAAGTTATGTGCCTTACATCCTGCAATGATTTTATCTCTCCAATCAGTGTGAATTTCACCCGAGAGGTAAATATTCCATTCCATCTGTTACTCCTTAAATTATTCAGTTATTTATTTAGAGCATCTATTAATTTTTAAGCCCTAAATAAACCGTATTGGTAGATTCTTTTTGAGTATAGGGGTTAGGGAATGTCACAATGTGCGACTCAACTGAGAAAAAAACTTTTTCAAGCAGTTTAACAAATTTATCATCTGGCTTTTCATCTGACCATAAGCCAAACACTCCGCCTGTGAGTATTTTATCTGCCATTGCCTGTAACCCTTGCTCAGTATAAAAAGTACTATTCCCCTCATTCAGCCAAAAGCTTGGGCTGTGGTCTATATCGAGCAACACCGCGTGTACTTTCTGATCTTGGTTTGCCTCACCAAAGCCTGCAGTTTTTGCAGTGGCTAAGGCGAAGAAATCAGCGAGAACCAATTCACATCTTGAATCTGTTGTGAGTTTTTCTGCCATAGGTACTAAACCCTGACGATGCCAATCTATCACCGCGGGCATAACATCGATGACTTTAAGCGAAGCTACCGCAGTATTTTCCAAAGCCGCAGCGGCGGTATAACCCAAGCCAAGACCTCCTACAATAACGTTTAATTTATCTGTAAATCTATCGGCTACCGCTGCTAACCCTAAATGTGCGAGTTGTAGTTCTGCCTCAACAAATAGACTCGACATCAGAAACTCTTCATTCATTTTAACTTCGTAGATGATGATATCGTCAAGCCGAGGTTCGGAGCGCTTTCTCAGGCTGATTTCGCCTAGTGGCGTTTGCTGAAAATCAAGTTCTTCAAAAATATGCATAGTTTAAATTTATAAAATATTGGGTATTTAAAAAGCAAAAAGGCTGACAAAAAGTCAGCCTTTCTAACAATAGTTTATAACTGTTAAATTACTTTACAGTAGTTAAACCAAGTATCTTCCAATCCTGCATACCACCACGGTAGTATTTAATTTTTTCAGCAGGGTAACCAAACTTTCTAAGAGCTGCGATACTTGCAGGTGATTGACCACACCACATGCCATTACAGAACATAACTAAAGTTTTAGCTTTTGAGAAATCGAATACTTTAGAAGTATCACCAGCTGCGATAGCTTCATCTACGTCTACGTCATCTTTTCCTTTAGCAACAGTAACGCCAAACTTATCTGCCATTACTTTCATGATGCCTTCAGTTGTAGCACCTTTTTTAGGTGTTAATTCAACCCAAGATACATTCACAGCACTCGGAATAGTTCCTTTAGCTACCCAGTCAGGTGTACGGGAATCAACAAGAACGATATCTTTGTCTCCATCACTCATTTTCTTAGCGTAGTGAATGACTTCTACTTCGCCGATAGTTTCAATGCCTTTACCAAGGCTCATTGGTTGGATGCAAAATGGTGGGCATGGACGTGAAGTTTTAGCAAACGCTGGATCAACTGTCGCGCCATTGTCCTGATCACGTGAGATTTTCACCGCTTTGCCATTATGCATAACTGAAATATCAGTTATTTTAGGTGTTATGCCTACAGGCTTTCCTTTTGCTGATGCAGTCGTTGCAACAAGCGACAATGCAGCTGTAACAGTTAGGGTTGTTAAGATTTTTGCTAAGTTCATAGTAATTCTCCTCCAAGAGATTTAGCGATATTGAGCATCATTGCCCTATTATTTTATCATTATCCAAATTCATATTTTAATAAAAACTGAATTGTGAATTTTGATAGAGTGTTCACCACATAATATTCTTAATAAAATAATCATGTTGGTGATATTTTTATATTAATTTAGTATTTTTACTGTGACTATTATTCACAATCAGGTTCTTCTTCCTCTTCTTTCTTTCCCTTTTTCTTGTCATCTGCCGTAGCTTCTGTACTTTTCTCTGTATCTGTCATTTTTTTCTCATGGCTTTCTGCATAAGTATATGACATTGAAGTTAGAGATAAAATAATCAGTAGTGAGATAAAAGATATTAATCGTTTCATAGGGTTTTGGGGGTTGTATTAATTATTGAGGGGGGCTATTAATATCATGAGGAAAACATATAATCAAGTAACTTGTTGTATATCATACAATTAAAACACTCTAAGGCCTTAATTGCAAAAGAATTGCATAACAATTAATCATTCACTTTTGTAACCAGAATGTAACAGGGCCATTGTTAGTTAGGCTAACTTGCATATCGGCTCCAAACCTCCCTGTTTGTACATCTTCCACTTTCTCTTTCGCTAAATGGATAAAGTGCTGATATAACTGTTTTCCTTGTTCTGGTGGTGCCGCTGAAGCAAAACTAGGGCGCAAGCCTTTTTGGGTGTTCGCGGGCAGCGTAAATTGAGGAACAATAAGTAACTCACCTTTAATGTCTAACAAAGATAAATTCATCTTCTGATTCTGATCTTCAAAGATACGATAATTAATGACCTTATGTAACAAATCATCTGCCGTCTTTTCTGTGTCTTGTTTTTCTACACCTAATAAAACAAGGATGCCTGTTTCTATCTCAGCAATACTTTCTTTATCTATGCTGACACTTGCCTGAGTGACGCGTTGAATTAAAGCAATCATGGCAAACACCCAAAAGAATAGCGCTTATATGCCGTAAGAAAAAGTAAATGGCACCCCCCCCTTTTTTGCAAGATTGCTCTAATCAGCTGAAATATCATTATTATTTAGCTGTTGCTTCTTAACTGCTTCAACATATCATTTCCAGCCTTTACCAGTGCGGCAGAAATACCCATTTCACCTGCGGCATGTCCCGCACCTTGTACGACAATCAACTCGGATGAATTCCAGCTATTATGTAGATCCCAAGCCTGCTTCATTGGGCATATCATATCGTAGCGACCTTGGATAATATAACTAGGAATACCTTCTAAACGTGATACATTTTTGAGTAATTGATCGCCTTCAAGAAAATTATTATTCATAAAGAAGTGGGCTTCT
The DNA here is from genome assembly GCA_964632635.1 of uncultured Cocleimonas sp. Taxonomy (GTDB): domain Bacteria; phylum Pseudomonadota; class Gammaproteobacteria; order Thiotrichales; family Thiotrichaceae; genus Cocleimonas. The sequence continues at coordinate 3,299 of CAZWEA010000086.1, forward strand.
ATTCTCGCGATACTCAATGCATTTCGTGGGTCGCCAAAGTGCTCAAGCACTGAAGAACTGGGTAGTAAAGTAGCCGTTCTTGCCTCCCAAATTGCCCAAGCTTTTGCGGCTCCCATTCTAGCAATTTCATTATCACCCGTTAAACGTTTGTGATACGCCTGTAAAAGATTATCCTGCTCAGCTTTTGGAATAGGTTGTAAGAAATCTTGCCAATAGTCTGGAAAAATCTGGCTAGCGCCTTCTTGATAAAACCATTGAATTTCTTTTGGAGTACCAAGAAAAATGCCCCGAATAATTAAGCCTGAAACCTTTTCTGGGTGAGTTTCAGCATAAGCTAACGCCAAAGTAGCCCCCCATGAACCTCCCGCCACTACCCATTTATCAATAGATAATTCATTGCGGATTTTTTCAATATCTGAGATTAAGTCTTGAGTCGTGTTATTTTGCAAAGACGCATGCGGGTGTGAGCGACCACAACCTCTTTGATCAAACAGAATAATACGGTACTTTTCTGGATCAAATAATTGTCGATGGTATAACTCACAACCTGCTCCAGGACCACCGTGAAGGAATACCACTGGGATACCTTCTTCATTACCACACTCTTCTACATAAATTTCATGTAGATCATCAACTTTCAAATAAAAGTGCCTGTTCTCGTGGATTGGTGGGTAAAGTTCGCTCATGAACCTACAACCATAGTCTTTTTTATGCATAATATCCAGATGACAAAAACTCATCAATCAATAGACTATGCCAACCCGCCAAAAAAGCTTCGCCACCTAACGGGTAAAGCAATCACTGACTATCAAATGATTCGTGATGGTGACAAGATTTTACTGGGTTTATCAGGTGGTAAAGATTCACTGAGTTTATTGCATTTATTGCTGCACTTTCAACGTCATGCTCCGATCTCATTTGAAGTGGCGGCGATGACGGTTGACCCACAGTCAGGAGAGTTTGACCCTACACCGATGATCCCCTATCTTAAGTCACTTGGTGTGCCCTATTTTTACATCAAAGAGCCTATACTTGAAATGGCTGATAAACACATGAGTGGAGACTCCTATTGTTCTTTTTGTGCCAGGATGAAACGTGGCGTGATGTATAGCACCGCAAGAAAAGAAGGTTTTAATGTACTCGCACTTGCCCAACATTTAGATGATCTTGCAGAAAGCTTTTTAATGTCTGCCTTTCATGGGGGAAAGCTTAAAACCATGAAAGCACATTATCTGAATGACAAGAAAGATATTCGTGTGATTCGCCCTTTTGCTTATGTACGAGAAAAATTAACCACCGAGTTTGCACACGATAATCAGTTACCGATTATTCAAGAAAACTGTCCTGCTTGCTTTTCTAAACCCACCCAAAGAGAACATATGAAACAGCTGTTAGCCGCAGAAGAAAAACAAACACAGGACATATTCGGCAGCCTGTTATCCACAATGAAGCCTTTAATGGGTGAAATACCAAGTAGCTAGTGGCAATAAGGGATCTCTGATCAAGCCCATACATTCTGTCAACGCCAAAAGTCTAGAATCGAGGCATAGTTACGCAGAACTTTATTAATGGCACCCCTACCCTTTTTAGACAATTACAATGCATTTGGTCAGGTTTCCATCCAATAAAGCGATTAGTTTCCACGTCAGACTTGAATTTTCTTGATTTGCATAGATAATAAAAGCTTAGAAACCTGTTGGAGATGTAAAATCGTGAGTATTGTATGCCTGAGTGATGACTCGTTCGAACAAGATGTATTAAAAAGCAGCACACCTGTACTAGTAGATTACTGGGCTGAGTGGTGCGGACCTTGTAAATCTGTTGCACCTTTATTAGAAGAATTAGCTTCTGAATATGAAGGAAAAGTAACCATCGCAAAATTAAACATTGATGACAATGGTGATACGCCACCAAAATATGGCATTCGCGGAATTCCAACATTGATGCTTTTCAAAGATGGTGAAGTGGCAGCAACTAAAGTGGGCGCGCTGAATAAATCTCAGCTAACCGCTTTTATTGATCAAAACATCTAAATACAAAAATAAATACATATCGTGTTCAGCTTTTCGTCTGTGAAAGCTGGACACTATCATTATCACATGATAGCCTTGTTTTGTTGATCGCAACTAGACTCTCACAATATCTAACTTGCATCTAAGTAGAAATAATATATTTGCACTACTAACCATGTATGAAATGCCGTCTCAGGCAAAGATTTTTAAAGCAATATTAAATAATTACATTAACTTTCTGTATTAATATAAATTCCCGTTTTTGAACTTCTAGCCTGTTATTTATTCAAACCATTTTTACATACTAATTTTAATCTCGACTAAAGCGTTCTTGAATCTTTCAATAACTTAATTTTTCTCTTAAATAAAAACTCTTTTTAAAACTATGAATCTCACTGAATTAAAACACAAATCACCTCCAGAAATCCTTAAAATTGCCAAAGAAAAAGGCGTCGATGGAATGTCGCGCGCACGCAAACAAGACGTCATTTTTGCCATACTAAAAGCTGTCGCTAAAGACGGTGATGATATTTATGGTGATGGTGTTTTAGAAATTTTGCAAGACGGTTTTGGATTTTTACGCTCAAGTAACAGTAACTACGTTGCAGGTGCTGATGATATTTATGTATCACCCAGTCAAATTCGTCGCTTTGGTTTAAGAACAGGTGATACCGTAGCAGGAAAGATTAGAACACCAAAAGATAGTGAGCGTTACTTTGCACTATTAAAAGTAGACACCATAAATACTGAGCCTCCAGAGAATGCTCGAAATAAAATCTTATTTGAAAATCTCACACCGCTTCATCCTGATGAACATATGCGTATGGAGCGTGGCAATGGTAGTACTGAAGACATAACTGCCAGAGTCATTGATATCGTTGCCCCCATAGGTAAAGGTCAGCGTGGTTTGATTATTGCGCCGCCAAAAGCGGGTAAAACAATGATGTTACAAAACATTGCGCAAAGTATCGCTACCAATCAACCCGACGCTCATTTAATTGTACTACTCATTGATGAGCGCCCAGAGGAAGTGACTGAAATGTCACGCATGGTAAAAGGCGAAGTGGTATCTTCAACCTTTGATGAGCCAGCAACTCGCCATGTTCAAGTGGCAGAAATGGTTATCGAAAAAGCTAAACGCTTAGTTGAGCATAAAAAAGATGTCATCATTCTACTTGATTCTATTACCCGTCTTGCTCGTGCTTACAATATGGTCATACCCTCTTCTGGTAAAGTGCTAACTGGTGGTGTTGATGCGAATGCACTACATCGCCCTAAACGCTTCTTTGGAGCAGCCAGAAATCTAGAAGAAGGTGGAAGCTTAACTATTTTAGCAACAGCTTTGATCGATACTGGGTCTAAAATGGACGAAGTAATCTACGAAGAATTTAAAGGTACAGGTAACTCTGAAGTTCACCTTGATCGTAAAATATCTGAAAAACGTGTTTATCCTGCGATTAATGTGAATCGCTCTGGAACACGTCGTGAAGAATTACTGGTTAATGAAGATGAGTTACAAAGCTTATGGATTCTACGTAAATTCCTCCACCCAATGGAAGAAGTAGAAGCAATGGAATTCTTATTTGATAAATTGCAGAAAACTAAAACCAATAAAGAGTTCTTTGATAACATGAAGGGATAGAGTAGCTCACGCTAAAAATTATCACTTTGATATTTACTAAACCCTGTTAACTTTACCGTTACAGGGTTTTTTTTATGCTTCGCTTTTAAATAAGAAATTTTCATTAAGTATTTTGTACAAGAGTAATAATCTACAAAAATAAATTCAGTTTAGTATACTCAGTTATACTAACCCCAAAAATTATTGACGGAGAAATAGCAATGTCTGCAGAGCTGGAATTACGTTGGTTAAAAACGGATAAAGTCCGTGGCGCCGCAAAGCGTTTTGTGAAATTTTGTAAAGACGATGTTAAAACTCAATCGAAGCTAGAGGGTTTTGATATTAACAAATATCAAGATGGGGTAAAGCTTGTTATGCATAAGCTCGATGATTCTATTTCGGTGGAGGATTTATTCGATGCTGATTAATTCACTGCAAGCAATAAACTTTCGTAAGTACCATCTATTAGAAGTAGATGATATCCCTCAAAAAGGTGTCATCACGGTAGCGGGTTTAAATGAATCTGGCAAAACAAGTATTGGTGAGGCGATATGTTTCGTTTTATTTGGACGTACTTTTTTTCTTGATGAAAGTAATTTGCATAAGATTGTTTGTTGGGGCCGAGACAGTGCAGAAGTCACCTTAAATTTTACTAGCGCTCAAGGTGATAGTTATCGCCTATGGAGAAGCATTGATCGTGACGGCACGATGAAAGTTAACCTCCAGAAAAATTCAAATGGAAAATCAAAAAATACAAAAAATACAAAAAATACAAAAAAACCATTAATAGATGCAGAGAAAGTCACGCTGGCAATTTCTAAATTACTTAGCTTTGATTATGATGCTTTTTCTAACTCATTCTATCTTGCACAACGTGAGCTAACGTCTCCCGACCCACAAAGCGATACCATAAAACAAATGGCAGGCATTGGAAGTTACGCTGAAATGACCGATGACTTTAATCTCGCCAGCAAAACCAATCAAGAAAAAATTACAGCGGTACTACCTGAACGAGATAAAACCCAAGTAAGTTTAGATGCGATAAAACTGGACGAATCTTGGTTACCAGAAATGGTAGATGCTGAAAATACCTTAGGTGCTGAGCAGCAATCAAGAGAGTCAATAATCCAACAGCTTGAAGAAAATGATCAGTCCTATAGGGAAGACCAAAAATCCTATAGCTTTTCAAAGAAAATCCGTGGTATTTTTGGGTTTTTAAGTGCTTTGTTATTACCCGTATCGGTAATATTATGTTTGTTGTGGGTTGCTCAACAATTCTATCCAGAAGCTTTTGCAAATTTAATAGAAAGTTTTTTAGGCTCTAGCAATAGAGAACAATTTACTGAACGCTATGGTGCATGGATATTACCTTCGGCTATTTTATCTACTATTGCTTTAGTATTGAGTTTATTACTAAACAAAAATGCGAAAAACACACTATCTAGTTTAGACAGTGAAGCATCTTCTTATAGCCATACCTTGGATAATGGTCATCGACAAGTAACCACCCCAGTTGAATCATTATTACCTGAGCGCGTTGTGCAAAGAATGTATGAAAAAGCTGGAGGGAGTAATTCAACTTTACAGGTGATTCCCCCTAGAGAACATTTTAATAATATTGATCAACTTGTAGAAGACACGATTGGCTATAACGCCGATCCTGAAGAAGTTAGTGCAGCCATTGGTCGTTTAACTTCTTCATTACGAAAACAAGATGGTGAAATCGAAGGTATTGGCACAGAATTAATTAAAGATATCAGTGTTGAAAAAGCACGCTCGGATGAGGCAGGAGCCTTCCGTTCAACTATAAAAAGCTTACAAAAAACCATCAACAAGAATCAGTATAGTATCGACACGCAAACCATTGCTATAGGTATGTTACAACGTGCTGCTAATGATTCTGTGCAATTATTTAATGATAATATTGCTAAAACCTCTGCCAATACGCTGCCTAAATTTACCGAAGGTCGTTACAGTAAAATTCGTATTGCTGATGATTTTAGTGTTCAAGTTTACTCTGATGAAAAGAACGGCTATATGGACTTTGATGAAATTTCTTCGGGCACTCAAAGACAAGTTATGTTGGCTCTACGAATAGCGATGTCTGAAGAATTAGCGAAGAATACCGGGAATGATAAACAGTTCATCTTTCTAGATGAGCCATTTGCATTCTTTGATCAGACCAGAACGAGATCAACTTTAGAAGCTCTGCCTGATGTCAGCAAGGTGATTACTCAAATATGGGTAGTAGCTCAGGAGTTCCCTGCTGATATAGAAGTAAATAAAGCGATTGTTTGCCCTTTAGATAAGACTGAGCTTTGCGTTTAATGTAAATACGATATATGGCACCCCCGCCTTTTTTACATAATTGACCATTTAGAGGCAATTATGTAAAAAAGGCGGGGGTGCCATATCAATTAATTAACCGCCCTAGAATAATCAATGCTTTCTCAAGCTGCTCCCGCGTTGCCGTTCCATAATTAATCCGTATAAAGTTTTTATATTGTCCACTTATAGAAAACAAAGGCCCTGGTGCAATGCTAATACTCTCAGCTTTTGCTTGCTGATATAGCTTCATGCTATCAAGCCCTTTACTTAGTTCCATCCAAATTACATAACCGCCTTCTGGGTGTGTAATTCGAATATCCTTTGGTAAATGTAACGTTGCTAATTGTAGAAAATAATCACGTTGCTCTTTGTAGTAACGTCTCATTTGTCTTAAGTGGCGATCAAAGATACCTTTTTCTAAATACCGGGCAGCCGTTAAAGCAGGTAAGGTTGCTCCTGCCATACTATTACTGACCTTGAGTTGAGTAACCACATCCCTCCATTTTCCTGGGATAGCCCAACCAATACGAAGACCTGGAGATAGTGATTTAGATAAAGAAGAGCACAGCAGTACATTGCCATTACTGCCTGTTTCATCAAATGCTTTGATTGCTTTGGGACGTTGAGAACCATAGCCAAGCTCTCCGTATATATCATCTTCAATAATAGGAATATTTGCTTTCTTTAAAATCTGTTGGAGTTTTTTCTTATTCTCATCACTCATGCAATATCCCAAAGGGTTGCTAAAAGTTGGGGTGAGAATACAGGCACTAACATTCCATTCTCGAATCGCCAACTCCAGTGCAGGTAGACTCATACCCTCTACCGCATCGGTTGGAATTTCTAATGCTTTTAACCCTAAAGATTCAATCGCTTTTAGAGTGCCAAAATAACTAGGGGATTCCACAACAACTGTATCACCCGATTTCGTCACAGCACGCAAACATAAATTGACTGCTTCTTGGCAACCTGTGGTGATAATAACCTCATCTGCTGAGACATTAACACCCGCATTAATCATTCGCCTTGCAATCTGCCTCCTTAGGTTTTCATTGCCCTGAGGGAGATCATAATCAGCAATACCATCTTCCTCTTTAATCACTTTTATCATTATTCGATTAATCAGTTTTACCGAGGGAACATTGGTATTGGGTGGAGCAGTACCTAACTGAATAATACTTTTATCATGTGTATTTTGCAGTAACTGTACTGCAAGATCATCAATATTAACAGAGCAAGGAGTGATCGTAGGCTGGCTTATTTTGGGTGGTTGACTACGCTCAAACTGTGCTCTTACATAGAATCCTGATTGAGGTCTAGGTTCAATCATCATCTGATCTTGAAGTAGCTCATAACCCCGTATAACAGTAGAAATACTCATACCCATCTGGGCTGAGCACTGTCTAACGGATGGCAATTTTTCACCTGATTGAAGCAATCCTGTTTTTATTTGTTCACTTATGTGATCAGCAACTTGTTGATAAAGTGTAGGCATACAGTTCCCATTTGTTTTTGCGATACAATTTTTAATAATTTTAACTGTACCGTATCAATAACATTTTATTGAATCTGTATATTAATATGGCATACAGGTATAGTTGTTAGCAAGTAAAAAATAACAAAGGTTTCGAAGATTATGGATATTGGCATACTGTATAAAGTCATATTGTTTTGGGGGATATTTTATGTAACTCCAGGTCCAGTTTGGGTATCAGTGATGGAGGCAACAAGAAGGTTGAGTTATCCTCAAATTGCTCAGTTTTTCTTTAAAGTCTTTTTCCCTGTCAATATTACTGTTCAATTCTCTCAGGCACTTGTTTGCGTTGCATTTATTGAAGTAGTGTCTAAATACTTCTCACAAATTGACTTGCTGTTTTACATTTTGGGTGGCTTATATATCTCTTATCTCGCCTACAAAACCATAAAGAGCAAACAAGCAAACAGTGCATTTGAACTAAGTTTTATAAATCTGGCTATGATTATGTTGTTATCGCCTAAAATATGGTTGTTATTCCCATCAGGTGCTGTCATTGCCAATCAATTAACACATAGCACAGTCACTAACGCTTTAATTTTTGGGCTTAGTATGTTGATAGTTTCAAGCATTATGTTTGTTTTTTATATCCTCATAGGAAAACTCGGCACTCGATTATTAAAAGACAACTTCTCCTATTTAGCATTTGGATTACTTTTGTTATTTGCCATATTTCTATTTAACGAAGCCTATCAAGTTGGTTTTGATAAGTTTACAGTAGTGAAAAGTTAGATGATGAACATAAAAGACTTAGGACTAGCCATTTTAATCACCACTATTTGGGGTGTGAATTTTTCCGTGATTAAAATGGGCCTGGAATCTTTAGATGCATTTACACTGGCGGGGCTTAGATTTTTATTATGCGCGCTTCCATTGGTTTTTTTCATTAAAAAGCCTGATGTTTCGATGCTGTATGTTGTAGCGTATGGCTTAACATTTGGTGTTGGCTTGTGGGGCATGGTTTCACTTGGGATTTACTTTGGCGCATCCGCAGGCATGGCCTCTTTGATATTACAAATGAGTGCATTTTTAACTGTTGCCTTAGGTGTAATTTTTCTTGGTGACAACATTGATCGAGTAAAAATAGTCGGCTTCATTATTGCAATCGCTGGCTTGGGTTTTATTTTTACAGTGACAGATGGTTCAGTGACAACTATTGGGTTAGTTTTGGTGTTAGTGGGAGCATTAGCGATGAGTGCTACCAATATCATCGTTAAAGTATCAGGAGCAAAACGAATATTCGCTTTTATTATTTGGTCTAGCTTGTTCTCTCCGATCCCACTTTTCTTGATAGCATATTTTACGCAAGGGCAAAGTACATTTATCAGTTCACTCGTAAATATTGACGGAAAAGCTATCTTCTCAGTATTATTCCAAGTTTACCCAACAACCTTATTTGGTTACTGGGTTTGGAATTCATTGATTAATAAATATCAAGTATCGAAGGTAGCGCCTTTGTCTTTGCTGGTCCCCATATTTGGAATTGCAGGGTCATTTTTTATTTATAATGAAATGATTGGAATCGAGAAAGTAATAGCCAGTGTATTAATCATGACAGGTTTGTTAATTAGCACATTTAGCAGGAAAACATAATATGAAAATCTACCAAGTTGATGCCTTTACGGATAAATTTTTTAAAGGCAATCCTGCTGCCGTTTGTATCTTACCTGATGGTTTTAAAGCAGAAGATACATGGATGCAGGATCTTGCCGGCGAAATGAATCTATCTGAAACAGCCTATTTATCTAAAAAAGGGGGGGGTGCCATTTATGAAGATTCAAACTCAGAGCAGGTATTTTCCCTAAGATGGTTTACACCAACAACTGAAGTTGAATTATGTGGTCATGCCACGTTAGCGACAGCACATATTATGTGGCAAGAAGGCTTACTTGCTAAAGATGAGGCTGCGTTATTTGATACGAAAAGTGGGCGTCTGGAAGTCAGCTTAAATGACGCTATGATGACCATGAATTTCCCTGCGGACAAAGTCACCCCCTGCATAGAACCGATTAGCCTTGAAATGGCTTTAGGCTATCCGATACTCGGCACTTATGAAGCGGGACTCGACTTATTGGTTGAGGTAAAAGATGAACAAACGGTATTAGATATCAAACCCTCTTTTCAGCAACTCTCTATTATTTTACCTGCCCGTTGCATCGTAGTAACTGCAAGAGGAGATAAGACTGATTTTATATCACGGGTATTCTGCCCTGCCTGTGGAATAGATGAAGATCCTGTAACGGGTTC
>CAZWEA010000087.1:0-12719 GCA_964632635.1 uncultured Cocleimonas sp.
CCCCTATTCTTCATTTGGTTTAATTTGGCAGAAATATGGCGCAGAAATATGTGATGGTAATCAAAGAGTTGCAGACGGCATTGATGCTGGCCTAGTATCAACGATTGATGCTATTGATTGTGGTCATGCTGAAGGAGTTTCTGAAGGTATTAGTCTTAGTCAAACGATTTCGATGTTTAATCCAACTTGGCAAGAAGATAGTCACTTTGATGACTGCTTTGATGAAGCGGTTGATTTTGCATCGCGCCTTTTAACACGATTTATCGCATCGGCTAACGGTGGCATTAGTGCCAAAGCTATTGTGGCTAAAGCGATTGAAAATGCAGAAGATCCAAGAGTGATTGTATTAGAAAAATATACCCCGTGGAAAAAAACCGTTCACGCTTTATCAGAAGAAGCCTTATTCATGATTTACCCCTCTCAGACAGGTCAATGGAGAATACAAACTGTGCCTGTTGAACCTGGTTCATTCGAAGACAAAAAGTCGTTGCCCAAACAATGGGCTGGCTTATCTGATCAAGAGTTGAAAGACGTGACCGGCATTGATGATGCTATGTTTTGCCATAATGGTTTATTTATTGCGGGTGCAGAATCATTTGAGAGTACGATGAAAATGGCATCTATGGCACTAAAAAGTTAGGGCTGGGGTAAATCCATTTTATTGAAACCTTTGCACGATAAAATAGGTGGGGAAGCCCAATGGCACCCCCACCCTATTTACAAGATTGATTCGCTTTTTGCTGCTTGAAGGGACATCAGTTCTCAAATAAAAGTATCTGTAAAAGCGGTACTAAGCCAGCGCCTATTCCAAATGAATTCAGCCCTGTAATTAATTTACCCTGAACATCTAGCCTTTGCTGTATTTCAATGGCGACAGGTTTTAGCGAAGATAGGTCTTGTGATACCAAACCAAATAAATCATCACCTTCATCGGCTAAACGATAACTTATTGCTACCCTAATTTTCATTGCATCGCCATCAATAAACCAGTCTTGTAAAATATCCAATGCACGTTTCATATGTTCTTTTTGTTCGGCAACACTTCCCGCCCCACCAAATTCATTATCACTGGCTGTGCCAAATTCAGTAAACCAAATTTGCTTTGTGGTATCACCTTTACTATCGAGTAGTTGACGGATGTTTTCAACGCCCTGCTTATAACACCATGGCGGGGCAAGGGTATCATCAATATTACATTGATCAGGGTATTGCGCTTTTCCATAATGTGGGTTGCTAACTCCATCGCCTTCATCATCAACTCGCGTATAAGGATGTAGTGCCAAGTGATCAAACTTTGCCACACCATCCCACGAAACATACATGGCATTCAGATAATCTGTATCAGCGGATGCCAATGAGCCACCTAAAATCGTCATCTGAGGATATTGTGACTTCATCGTGTTATAGGTAACTTCCAAAAAATCTGCATAGTCACTCGCTGCACTTAAGTCGATAAGCACAAAGGTGCCTGAACGCACTGCTTTAGTTGGCCAAAACTCAATTACATTCGGTTCATTCCAGACTTCCCAAGCCATAATAGTTGATGTGTTTATTTGATAATTATCCGTAGGGTCAATCAGCTGCGCATGTAAAAATGCCATCGCATCAGCGTAATCGCTATAATGCGCCTCGGTAGGAGGAAAGGATGGGTTATTACCTCCGTTTGACCAGCTGGGCGACTGAGACATCATCATCACCACTTTTTGAGATTGAGCTTCAGCAAAAGCTACTCTGGCTTTAATCTCAACGATGTAACTAATATCGTATGAATCTTGATTAGCGCCAAGTACATTCCAATCAACAGGAATACGAATGACTTTTATTCCTAGACCCGATGCGACAGTGATTTTATTTTGATAGCTTGCAATGCTTTGTGTTTCTGAGATATGAATGCCAATCAAAGGACCATCTGCAAATAGTATTGCAGGGGAAAGTAATATGTAAAAAAACAGGTATGGTTTTGATATAACGGAATTAACGAGAAGATAAAATAACTTCATAAAAGCACACCTGCTTGATTATAGTTTTTATTGATCTCTCTAAATATAGCTGGTTTTTTCAAACTAGCAGTATTTTATCAAAAATAACTACACGCTAACTTTTCTGATCTAACAATATTTTTTCAACCGCAATTAAGTCGTCCTTCGTATCGACGCCATGTCCAGGGACTTCTTTCGCTACGGCAACATGTATCCGTGCGCCATGCCACATAGCACGTAGTTGTTCTAATTTCTCAAGTTGCTCCATTTCGCAAGGTTCCATTTGTGCAAAGCTTTTTAAATATCCCGCACGATAGGCGTAAATGCCAATATGACGTAATGCAAAGTTAAAATGATCACTAGCTTCACTTTGCAGATCCCTTTCAAAGGGTATCGAAGCACGGCTAAAGTACATCGCTAATCCATTTTTATCTGTAACCACTTTAACGACATTCGGGTCATGATATTCATCTCTATTTGAAAGTGGCGTTGCCAGTGTCGCTATGGATGCTTGAGGGTTATTTTCTAAGTTTTCAGCGACTTGCTTGAGACTGCTGATCGGTGTTAGTGGCTCATCACCTTGTAAATTAACGATTGTCGTATCATCAGCCCAGCCATTGATTGTAACCACTTCTGCGAGTCGGTCACTACCCGTTTCATGATGGTTTGAGGTCATACAAACCGTTGCACCAAAGTCTTCGCAGCACTTTTGAATGCGTTGATCATCAGTGGCAATAATTATGCTTTGAAAGCCTAGTGCCTTTGTGGCTTCTTCAGCACGTTCAAAAACATGCTGAATCATGGGCTTTCCTGCAATTTCTCGCAGGGGTTTACCCGGCAGCCTCGTGGAGGCATAACGCGCAGGGATAACGAGAACCGTATTACTCACAGTTTTCTAGCTCTCATAGTCTTTCAACTTCTTCAGTCGTTAATTCACGAGCATCTTCTTCTAGCATCACTGGAATACCCTCTTTAATTGGGTATGCCAGTCTCGCTGACTTAGAAATCAGTTCTTTGTGTTTTTTATCATATATCAATGGCCCTTTGGTGACAGGACAAACCAATATATCGAGTAGTTTCTTATCCACGGTTTCTTACTCACCTGAATGATTAGAATAAAAACAGGGGCCTATATGGCACCCCCCCCTTTTTTTAACAATTGATTAAGTTGTGCAAACAGAGCATCTTTAAATCTTTTATCCATCTTAGCAGTTACAGGTAAATACCACATACTCTCTTTAGCAAAGCTTTTGCATTTAACCGCATCCTTCTCAGTCATTATTATTTCAAGCTGATTATCAAAGCCCAAGTCAAGTGCCTGAAAGTTGTGGTGATCTGGAAAGCTTCGTGTGCTTAAGTTCAAACCACCCTGCTTTAAAGTTTGATAGAAACGCTGTGGATTCCCTATTCCTGTGACTGCATTGACTTTATTAGCAGCAAAGTCTTTTAATGCCTTCTTTTGCCCTGTTTTAAGGTTAATCAGTGTATCGCCTTCAAGCATCATTTTTAACCAAGACTTTTGAGGGGATTCAGAGCCATTAACAACCACTAAATCACATCTATCCAGCCTTTCTTTTTTCTCTCGAAGCGGCCCAGCAGGTAGACAGTAGCCATTACCAAAAAGCCGTGTTGCATCTATCACTGCAATTTGTATATCTCTAGGAAGCTTATAGTGTTGCATGCCATCATCAGAAATAATCACATCACAATCATGTGCTTTTAATAACTGATCAATCGACTGCAAACGATTTGCCCCTGCATAAACGGGAATATGAGTGCGTGCTGCCATTAGTACGGCTTCATCACCAACCTGTTTAGGATCAGTTTGAGCGGTTACTGACTGTGGCCATTGAGTGGCTTCCCCCCCATAACCACGAGTGATTATTGCAGGTTTATAGCCTTCTTCTTCTAGAAGTTTCGCAATATGGATAGTCAGTGGCGTTTTCCCCGTTCCACCGACGGTGATATTGCCTATCACGATTACAGGACAAGGAAGGGTTGGCAGATTTTTAGTTTGTTTTTTTCGTTGATAGCGATTAATCGCACAATACAAAGCACTTAAAGGCAGTAATATAAAACGCCCCTTTCCATTGTTATACCAAATATTTTCTAACCACTGTTGTAATCGAGAGGTCTTATTCATCTTAGGGCACCTCTATTAATTAGGTATTACTTCTGGCAACGCCAAAAACTATCATCTCCGTTGTTGCACTTCTTGTAAAGGGAATAACCATTTTCTGCAAAGCACGCCTAGGATATGATGGCTGGTAGTCTTGCAGAAGAAACACCTAATTAATAGAGGCGCCCTTAAATTGCAATCTATATAGCTTTTCGTATGAACCTTTATTGGCTAATAACTGTTGATGTGTTCCAGACTCAATGATGCTTCCCGCTTCTAACATCAAAATTTTATCTGCCTTTTCGATAGTCGATAAACGATGGGCAATCATAAAGCTAGTTCGGTTTTCTAATAAGGTATCTAATGCCTTTTGAATGTGTCTTTCTGATTTTGTATCGAGTGCAGAAGTTGCCTCATCCAGAATTAAAATTGGTGCATTGGATAAAATAGCACGAGCAATCGCAAGTCTTTGTTTTTGACCACCAGATAATAATGTACCGTTCTCCCCTACCTGCGTATCAAACCCTTGTGGAAGTTTTTCTATAAACTCTAATGCATAGGCAGCTTCTGCTGCTGACCTCAAAGCCTTATCATCTGTACCGCGCATCTCGCCATAGGCAATATTATTTCTTACTGTATCATTAAATAGTGTGACATCCTGACCAACATAGGCAAATTGTTCGCGTAGATTTTTCAGCTTAATATCTTGTAAGGGGTGATTATCTAGCGTTATTTCACCAGACCAATCATCATAAAAGCGAGGTAATAAATTTACCAAAGTAGTTTTTCCACTACCAGATTGCCCTACTAGCGCAATCTTTTCGCCTTGCTTAACTTTAAAGTTAATATTTTTTAATACCTGACTAGCGTCTTGATCTTTAGGATTATAAGTAAAAGAGACATCTTTAAATTCAAACTCACCTTTTACACTTTTGATTGTATGCCTGCCTTTATCTTTTTCGGGGGCTTCATCTAATAAAGAAAAAATGCTCTCTCCTGCGGCAATTCCACCTTGAAGTACCGCACTAACACCTGTGAGTCGTTTTACAGGATCAAGCAAGGCGATCATCGCTGTCATAAATGCCATAAAACGCCCCGGTGTAAAGGTCTCTAACATGTCACCATGAGTGGCTGAATACACCACTATTGCCAATGCAATTGCCATAATAAATTGCACAATCGGCATGCTTAAACGCTCGGTAACAATGCGCTTCATATAGGATTTATGGTTGAGGTCATTGACCTCTTCAAAGCGTTTTGATTCGTATTCTTGTCCATTGAAAATACGAATATCACGAGTAGCTGAAATTGCCTCATTACTGATTTGAGTGACCTCACCCACCTGCTCTTGAATTTGTCTGCTAAGCTTTCTAAAACGACGTGAAATATAGGCAATCAAACCTGCGATAATGGGAGCAGCCACAAGAACAATCATTGTCAACTGCCAACTATAGAAAAGCATCACGCCGATTGAACCAATCACAATAACCGTGTCTTGAATTAATACGGTTAAACCTTTAGTTGCCGCGACTGAGACTTGTTCAACATGGTAAATAAGTCGTGTAACTAATTGACCTGAATTGGTCTTATCATAAAAAGAAACAGGTAAACGCAACAGTCGTTCAAATAATTCAGTGCGTATTTCTTTCACCACCGAACGCCCTATCCACTCCATTGAATAGCTAGACATAAAGCTAGCTATACCACGTAGCAAGAAAATGACCAATAATGCGAAGGGTGCCCAACGGATGACCTCAGGATCTTTCTCCATAAATGTGCCATCAAGTAATGGCTGCATATACAGGGCAAATAAAGGTACTGTTGCGCCTGCGATGACTAAGCCAATAAAAGCCATAATCAAATAACGCCAATGTTTTAATGCATAAGATGTTAAGCGTTTGTAAACCGCAAAACCGTTATCAGTATTTTGAAGTGAAGAACGACTGGACAAGAAAAATCCCCGAAATTAGGTATTAAATAGAAATTAATTTTAACATGAGGTTTATATATCAACCACCTTCATGTGTAGATTCCAACTTATTTGTGTTTAGGTGTCTGCATTGAAAAATCTTTTAAGCCTAAGCGTCCAGCAATATCCAAAACCGTGATAACACTTTGATAACTAGAATCAGCATCTGCACGAATGGTTAAGGGAGGCGTTAGTTCGGAGCGTGTTTCTATGACTTGACTCAATGCTAGAAATAAAGTCTCAGGCTTGCTATCGACAAGTTCATTTCCATCAATAAAGTATCTCCCTTTGTTATCAATGATTATTTCAACTGCATTACGTTGGGGGAAATTCATATCATCTTCAGCAGTCGGTAATTTGATATCAACTGGGGCAATACGCGTAAAACTTGTTGTCACTGATAGTGAAATTATTATTGCCAGCAACATGATTAAGCTTATGAATGCAAACAGTAGTGCGCGCCAATATTTCTTTATAAAGGTCTCAATACTATTTACAGGTCGCATAAATTTACTTACTGGTATTAGATGTCGCCATAGAGAAATTAGTCAAACCTAAACGACCCGCAATATCCATCGCCGTAACCACTCTCTGATAACTTGCATTAGCATCTGCGCTAATGATCAATTGTGGGGTCTTTTCTCCACGTTCATCAAGTGCTTGGCTCATTGCACGAAAAAGAGTCTCAGGCTTGCTATTTAACACTTCACGACCATCAACAAAGAATTTTCCTTTGCCATCAATAATGACTTCCATTGCTTTCTTTTGTACAGAAGCTATTGCATTTTGAGTAGTTGGTAATTTGATATTGATTTTTGCATCACGTGCAAATGTAGTTGTTACCATAAAGAAAATCAGTAACAAAAATACAACATCAATTAATGGTGTTAAATTAACATCAACCTCATCACTAATTTCTTTTCGAAAATTCATGCTACCGATTCCCTTTTAGTAGCCGAAGGCTTTCTCTTTTGCGGTACTGCCTTTCTCATTTGAGGTGAAGGATTTTTAGCATTCGCCGGCATTTTAGATTTTCCTACTACCTGACGTGAAGATGTTGGAGGTGTTGCTGTTGGTAAACCACCAAGTAATTTAACGGCTTCCATTTCCATGGCTATTGCATAGTCATTAATTTTTCCACGAAAATAGCGATGAAATATTAGTGCTGGAACAGCAATAGAAATACCAAAGGCAGTCGTTACAAGTGCTTGAGATATACCACCGGCCAAGTCAGCAGGATTTGCCACGCCACCTTGCCTTAACATTTCATTAAAGACGACAATCATACCTACCACGGTTCCTAGCAAACCTAATAATGGAGCTATTGCAGCAATTGTTCCTAGGGTCGTCATAAATTTATCCATGCTATGAATGACATGGCGACCTGATTCTTCTATATTTTCTTTTATTACGTGACGAGGTTTACCTTGGCTCTCTAAACCTGTCGCTAAAACACGACCCAGTAGTGAGCTATCACGAATCTGTTGAATATGCCCTGAAGTCATCTTCCCTGACTTTGCTAGCTTCTTTGCCTTCTCTGTTAAACCATCAGGTAAAACCTTACTTTTCTTTAATGTCATAAATAAAGCAAGAATCACTGCGATTGCAACAAAAGAGCTTAATACCAGAGGAATCATTAACCATCCACCAGCTTCTAAAAATGTATCCATACTTCTCCCCTCTCTCTTATTATTGTTCTTATCCTCTGTAACAACTAATAACTTTTATTTGACAATAGAATTAGTAACCCTAAAAAATTATTAGGATAGAACTTTAACTTAAAGTTCCTATACACCAGCTTAACAGCTATTTTGATAGCTAAGACACGATATTTGTTACACAGCCCGACTCATTAAATGGTAGCTACCAATGACTTATTTGATATACATCAATGAACAATTAAAATTTAGAAAGTAGACTTCAATAAGCACTTTTTACTCCTCTTTATTCTCAAATAAAGAGGTTAACAAATTCATAAAAGGTAAATGATCAAATGAAAGATATATTGTTTAGCCAAATCGGTCTGTGGAGTGTTTTCACGCTTCTATTTATATTTGCTGCGATGGCGTATTTTGTATATAAAATGGTCAAATTATCAAAAGCAGACCGTGTTGAACTTGATACATCAGAAGCAAATAACAAAAACTAGGTAACGTCATAAGACAATCAGACGTCTTTACCTTTTGGCTCCTTGACCAAGTTTTCTCAAAACATTGAGTAGAAAACTATGTGTTTCCTGAACTGAATCAACTAGAAGTTAAAGCTCTGAGTAATAGTTTCAAAAATCATTCCAGCATATTACTAAGTTTTCAAACCACATGAAGTGTGAGCAAGATTCTCAAGTGCTGAGTAGTCATGTATGAAAACCATTCTTTTTTCTATTTTGAATATTCCTTGCTCTGACAACCTAGAAATAATACGACTTAAAGTTTCAACCGCCATCCCAAGATAATTTGCCAGATCCTGACGTGACATTGGAAGTAAGAACTCTTTACAAGAAAATCCACGTGACTGGTAATGTTGACTAAGTTCTAGCAAAAAAACACCTAATCTCTCATCTGTCTGTTGCTGACCCAATGAAAACAATTGCTTTTGTGAGTGTGTAATCTCTTTACCCACTTGATGGATTAGCTCTTTGCGCATCCCTGGCAAACGATCACAGAGATCATCAAAAACCTCCATACTGATTTTACACAGTAATGTATCCTCAATGGCAATGGCATCGCAGGTATGTTCACCTGTATTAAATGCATCAAACCCAAGTAAGTCTCCTGGGAGGTGAAACCCAAGTACTTGTTCTTGCCCATCACTGTTTGCAATAGTCGTTTTAATAGCTCCGGATTTTACTGCATAGATACCCTGCTGTACTCTCTTAGCTTTAAAAACAGGTTCTTTCTTTTTTAATTTAAGTGTTTTATCAATGCTCTTTTCTAATTCAGCCAGCTCTAGATTTGTTAAGCCGTTAGGTAGACAAATTGAATTAAGACTACATGAATCACAATTCACGGGTTGTTGAGAAAAGCTGTTTTTAGGTGGGTACATAGTTAAAGACTATAGTTGTTTAAATAATAAAGGCAATGTTTTGTAAACACTATCAACAGCGGTTCTTAGATAACTTTTGAGAAACGTTGCTCATTTTGTTTGTTCTTCAAATACTTATCAAAGACCATGCAGATTTTTCTAATCAATAAGCGCCCGCTTGGTGAAACCTCAATGTTATCATTTTCAATTGCTAGTAAATCGTCTTCTATCATTGACTGTAGTTCAATCAGTTCATCCTGAAAATACTCATTAAAGTGAATATCATAAAGTGATTCAATGTCTTTGAAATTTAAACAAAAGTGACAACTCAATTGCTGGATAACTGTGCGCCTAAGTTGATCATCATCATCCAAACTAACACCACGAATAATAGGTAGTTTTTTATTATCAATGGATTGATAATAACCATCAAGATCTTTTTCATTTTGACTATAGCTGTTATTGACACTACTGATGGCACTGACACCCATTGCTATAAGGTCACATTGTGCATGTGTTGTATAACCTTGAAAGTTACGATGTAGCTTTCCTTCTTGTTGTGCAATCGCGAGTTCATCATCAGGCTTAGCAAAGTGATCCATACCAATATAGTTATACCCAGCCTGTATTAAGCTATCAATACTTTTCTGTAAAATTTCTAATTTATCTTTTGCTTTAGGTAATTCGTCTTCGTTAATACGTCTTTGTGGTTTGAATAAGTGTGGCAAATGAGCATAGTTAAACAATGAAATTCTATCTGGGGATATTTCAATAATTTTTTTCAGAGTTTTAGCAAAACTATCGACCGTTTGCAAAGGTAAACCATAGATCAAATCAATACTAATTGATTTAGCATTATTGTCTCTACAGGCATCTATAATTGCCTGAGTTTGATTAATCGGTTGAATACGGTTAACTGCTTTTTGAACGGCATCATTAATATCCTGAACACCTAAACTAAAGCGATTAAAGCCAACTTTTCGCAAAACTTTGATGGTCTCATCGCTGACACTTCGTGGATCTATTTCAATAGAATAGTCACCAGAATCGTCATCCAACAAATTGAACGATTTCTTTGTGTAATCCATCAAAGCACGTATCTGCTGATGGTTTAAAAAAGTAGGTGTTCCACCACCCCAGTGTAATTGTTCAACAACACGTGACTTATCAAATAGCTTACTTTGAATATCTATTTCGCGGTATAAATAGTCAAGATAGACATCAGTTTTTGAATAATCTTTTGTTGCTATTTTATTACAAGCACAATAAAAGCAAATGGTATCGCAAAAAGGAATATGAAAATAAAGTGATAAGGGTTTATTATTTTCTTCAAGGTTGCTATTTTTTGCATGCCTTAAATAATCTTCCTGAGAAAAGTCAGGAGTAAAAGCTACTGCGGTTGGATACGATGTATATCTTGGGCCTGCCTTGTCGTAGCGCTTTATTTTTTCTATATCAAACTGAATTTCCATTAAATTGACACCTTATAATTTTAACTATCTATTTTGTTTAAAGGCTCTTTATTTGACAACGTTTTAAGTGTATTAATAATCTCATCACTGTCCCACTCTACACCACCAAATAATGTATATCTGACCTGACCTTTAGGGCCAATGACAAAATTTGATGGTGCTGCAAAAACATTCCATGCTTGTACATTTTCACCTTTAGTATCCATAAGAATAGTAAACTCTGGCTTTACTTCATCAACAAACTTTTGCACCTCTTCTTTACTCTCACCCATATTAACAGCAAGAATTTTAAAAGGTATTTCTGATGCTTCTAGCTTTTTTACTAGTTTGTTCATCGAAGGCATTTCAACACGACAAGGTGTACAGTATGTAGCCCAAAACTGTACTAAAACGACTTTTCCTTGATACTCTTTAAGGTCAAAAGATTCACCTTTTAAGCTTTCAAGCTTAAGTGCCGGAGTAGGCATAGTCGAATCCACTTTTTTCAACTCCGCAGCCATAATATTTGTGGATAGTAAAAATATACCAACAATGCCGATTAGAACTTTATTCATTTTTGCGCTCTCCCAAGATAAAATAAGCTAGCTTTTATTAGACCTGACATTTGTGACGTTACTAAGTTTTCAGGTACATTTGGATCTTTTCTCTTAAAAAAGTAACCGCGAACATCAGGAATTAGCTTTGCATAGACTGTACTACCTCCTTTCTTTAGCGCAGTGGTCAGATGACCTACTCCCCAACGATTCGGAGTTCGCTCTCCTTCTAGTAACATAATGGGTAATTTTGTTTTACCTACAGCATCTTGATATTCAGGTGGTTGGCCTGGTACAGGCTTTTGCTTATTTAAACGAGGAAACATTAAAACAACACCACTTAACAAAGAATCAGGATGTGTCTTTTCCCACTCTTGTGCGAGTCTGAGTACTAGCTCTGTATCAGGGCCACTTGCAATAAGATAAACCTGTTTGTTTGTTTTTTTAGCTTTTTCTAATATTTTTATCAATCCGTTTGTAGGAATCTCACTTAAGCTACTGCGTACTTTAGGGAGCATATAAGCAGACAACATATCTGGCATCCAAACCTCGATACCCCCTTTAGCTAAAATCTTTGCTGTCTTCTCTTCTGAAATACTTAAACCTTGATCACAAGCAAAACCTAATAGCAACTGATCACCTTCTGCTTTAAAGATACGCACATCAACTTCTGTTTCATCATCTGCTGTGAACGCTACTATTTCATCAGAAGCAGTCGCAACAACAAACCAGCTGAAAAGTAACACGATTAGAGACGACTTTAATATTTTAGCTTTCATCAAATTATTCTTTCATTTCACATATTAGTATTACCTAATATTATCATGCTAAATAAAGCCGATACTTGATCTACATCAAGTAGATATTCCGACTATTAGAATAAGCTAATATTATTATATTAATAAAATAGCCACTTATATGTATCGAATAACACACCTTTTCATAGGTTTATTGCTAATCAATTCTGCCTTCGCCTCCCCATCCACTGAGACTGAGGATGCAATGAAATTAAAGCCCAATATCGAGGCAGGAAAAAAGACATATGAACTATGTGCTAGCTGCCATAATACCGATGGCTGGGGGAATTCTGATGGCAGCTTTCCCGTCATCGCAGGTCAACATCGTAGCGTTATTATCAAACAACTAGCAGATATTCGTAACCGTAATCGTGACAACCCAACCATGTTTCCATTTTCTGGAGATGATGTACTTGGTGGTCCACAAGGGATCGAAGATGTCGCTGCTTATATTTCACAATTAGTCGTTAATCCATCTCCTGGTCAGGGTGATGGAGAACATCTTGAGCTAGGTGAAAAGCTCTATAAAGAAAAATGTATAGCATGTCATGGTAGCAGTGGTGAAGGTAACGCAGATGCATTTTTTCCTCGCATTCAGGGACAACACTATGCTTATCTGGCGAGACAACTTGAATGGATCCGTGATGAGCGCAGAAAAAATGCAAACCCCGCTATGCTTTCACAGATAAAAGATATGGATAATAAAACACTCCGTGCAATAGCAGATTACGTATCACGTATTAATGTTACAGAGCAATCTTCTAAATAACGGGGGGGTGCCATATAAGCCTTTCTATTTATTTACCTCTGCCTTTTTATCATTATTTTT
>CAZWEA010000088.1:0-9902 GCA_964632635.1 uncultured Cocleimonas sp.
CCAATGGGGGATCCCGTTGAAATAAAGATACGTGGTTTTTCGCTCACTTTACGGAAAGATGAGGCAGAAGTCTTATTGCTTGAGAGAACTTGATGAATGTTGATTTTACAGTCGCGGTTGTCGGTAATCCTAATTGTGGAAAAACGACCTTATTAAGACTAATTGCTGGCTTGGAAGAAGCAACTACAGGTGAGTTATTTTTAAATAATAAAAATCTAATAGATGTACCTGCTCAAAACCGTGGATTTGGTATTGTTTTTCAATCCTACTCTCTATTTCCTAATATGAGTGTTACTCAAAATATTGGATATGGATTAAGCATTCGTAAAAAACCAAAGGATCAGATAGAAAAGCGCGTGCTGGAGCTGCTCAAACTAGTTCATTTAGAAGGACAAGATGAAAAATTACCCCATGAGCTTTCAGGTGGACAACAACAACGTGTCGCTATTGCACGTGCATTAGCTGTTGAGCCAGAATTATTATTGCTTGATGAACCTCTTTCTGCACTCGATGCAAAGGTTAGAAAGACTCTTCGTGTCGAAATCAGGGAAGTTCAGCAATCACTTGGCATTCCAACAGTTATGGTTACCCACGATCAAGATGAAGCTATGACGATGGCAGATAGAATTATCTGTATGCGAGATGGCATTGTAGAGCAAATGGGAACGCCAGATGAACTCTACAATCAGCCTGTGAATACTTTTATTGCGAGTTTTTTAGGGCATATGAATGTCTTGGATAGCTTCAAAAAGATTCATGTTGATTTTGAAATCAATGAATCATACTCAATCGGTATACGTCCCGAAGAAGTCGTGATCACCGCTAATAACCTTAAAGAGAGAAATACCTACATTGGAAAAGTTAAAAATATCGAAAACCTAGGAAGTGTTAGTTTGATGCAAATCTCTGTAGAAGAACAAACAATTTTGGTTGAGCGATCTGGATTCACTAAGAGAGTTGTAGGTGAGGAAATATACGTTACATTCCCCGCGGATAAAATAGTTTCTTTTTCAAAATCAATAACTGGAACAGGTGTATGACAATACATGTTAGCTCTTTGCCGCGAAGGAAGATAAATCCAGACAAGATACTACTTTGGTCAATGACAATATTTGTCGCTATTCCTTTATTATTATTTTTAGTAGCACCTATTTTAATTGTTTTTCTAAAAAGCTTTGAAGTGAGTAGTGGAGTCTATGGTTTAGATAACTATGTGAATACAATGTCTGAATCTCACTTTTGGAGGGTGGTGGTAAATAGTTTAGGTCTCGCTAGTACGGTAACGGTTATTGCGGTGTCACTGGCATTTGTTTTTGCTTATGCTATTCAGCGTTCTAAAATGCCAGGTAAGAAGGTTTTTTCAATAATCGCCATGTTACCTGTATTTGCACCTTCTTTAGTGCAAGCTTTAGGCTTGGTTTTCTTGCTCGGACGTAATGGAGTAGTTAATCGTTGGTTTGATTTAGAAATAGAAATTTATGGTTTTTGGGGGGTTGTGATTGCTGATGTTATTTATGCCTTTCCTCAAGCTTTCTTATTACTATCAGCTGCGCTTGCTGTAGCTGACTCTAGACCGTATGAAGCAGCACGGATGTTAGGTGCTAGTAAGAAACGAATTTTCTTTGATGTGACATTGCCAGGTGTAAAGTTTGGTCTTATTAGCTCTATATTTTTAGTTTTTACAATTACCATTACAGACTTTGGTAATGCAATGGTAATCGGAGGGGACTTTTCTGTATTAGCGACTGAGATTTATAATCAAGTCGCTGGGCAGATGAATTTCAATCTAGGTTCAGTGGTCGCTATTATTTTACTTGTTCCTGTCATTATTGCTTTTTTAATCGAGCGCTTTTTAGGAAGTCAGAATAAAGATCATGTGTCTGATAATACAAGCCCTCTCGTAGCCAAGAGCAACCCTGTTTTTGATAGCTTTATGTTCATTGTTGCAACGATGATTTGTGGTGCAATATTAACGGTTGTTGCAATCGTTGTGTATGCTAGTTTTGTAAAGCTTTGGCCGTATAATATGGCCTTTACACTGGATAACTATTCCTTTGATTCGCAAGGCGGAGCCAAACCTATTTTTACCAGTATTTATGTTTCTTTAACGGCTGCTTTTATTGGTGTAATCATGGTTGTTTCAAGTGCTTATGTGGTTAATAAGAGCAAAGGGTTTGTGATTGATGCAATTAATTTTTTCTCCATTTTACCAGCAGCGATTCCTGGGATGGTTTTGGGTATTGCCTATATTTTCTTTTTTAATGATCCGAATAACCCCTTAACAATTATTTACGGCTCTATATTTATCTTGGCGATCAATAGTGTTTACCATTTCCACGCTCAAGGCTTTTTATCTGCTACAACAGGACTTAAACAAATTTCAAATACGTTTGATGAAACTTCTGCTTGTTTAGGAGCCAACCGCTCAACCACGATTAGAAAGATAACGGTGCCGTTATTGCTTCCAGTGATTCTTACCATTGGAATATTTTTCTTTATGCGCTCAATGGTAACCTTATCATCAGTTATATTTTTAGTGTCACCTTCAGTAAACCTTGCTGCAGTGTCCGTTATGCTATTAGATGATGCCGGAAACAGCACTCAGGCAGCTGCTTTTTCAACGCTCATTATATTAGTTGTACTAATTGCTTTAGGTATTATGAATCTAATTTTAAGGGTATTCAACGTTAAGAATAAGTCTTTAATTTCATAAGGGGTCAGTATTGAGTAATAAATATGACTTGTTTGATTTAGACTTTATGTTTATCGATGTAAGTTACGAAAATTGTCTATGAGCAAGGATGGAATATGGTGTTATGGCAGATCTAGCAAATAAACACTACGATTTAGCTGTTATCGGTGGAGGTATTGTTGGCTGCGCCGTTGCAAGGCGTATGACTTTAGCTGGAGCAAAAGTCATTTTGATTGAAAAAGCACCTGATATTCTAGCAGGTGCAAGCAAAGGCAATAGCGCCATTCTTCATACTGCATTCGATGCGCCCGAAAAAAGTCTTGAATTGCAATGCATGCAAGCGGGTTATGCGGAATATTTAGATATTCACCAGAGCATGAATTTGCCCTTATTAAAAACAGGCGCATTACTTGCTGCTTGGTCTGCTGAAGAAGAAGCCAAATTTGACGCTATTATCAGCCAAGCAAAAAACAATGGTGTAAGGGATCTTAAACTATTGTCTGCTAATGAAGCACGCAACAAAGAGCCTGAATTATCAAACTCTATCTTAGCGGCAATAGAAGTTCCTCGTGAATATGTTATTGATCCATGGTCTGCACCCTTAGCTTATTTAACACAGGCTATAGAAAATGGCGCAGAAACACTTTTTAATAGTGAAGTGATAGGAGGTGATTTTGATCGTTCAAGACCTGATGGAAATTGGCTTTTAGAGACTAGTGATGATAATCAAATTAAAGCCAACCATGTTGTTAACTGTGCGGGTTTATACGGTGACTTCCTGAATAAAGATGTACTGGGTGCTACTGATTTTGAAATACGTCCACGCAAGGGTGAGTTTGTTGTTTTTGATAAAGCTGCTAGTAAGTTACTAAAGAATATTTTATTACCAATTCCTACAGAGATAACCAAAGGTATTGTGATATTCCCTACTATTTTTGGCAATATTGCCGTAGGTCCAACAGCTGATGAGCAGCTAGGAAGGGCTGATGCTTCAGTAGCTGAAGAAAATCTTAAAATGCTTTATGCCTTTGGTTTAGAGAAGATTCCTGCACTAAAATATGTTCCTGTTACAGCAACCTACGCAGGAATTCGTCCGGCCACTGAAAAGAAACATTATCGTGTCAAACATGACGTTGAAAATAACTGGTTAACACTTGGTGGCATACGTTCAACGGGCCTTACCGCATCACTCGGGCTTGCTCAGCATGTAGAATCATTATTAACAAGTGAAGGAATCACCTTTAAGGCATTAAATTCACCGTATACCCCCAAAATGCCAAACCTAGCAGAGCATTTAGAAAGAGATTGGCAAAAACCAGAAGTTGATGAAATAGTTTGTCACTGTGAAATGGTGACTAAACGTGAAATAAATAATGCCATGAGTGGCACTTTACCTGCTGCTAGTGTTGAGGGCTTGAAAAGACGGACTAGAATTACCATGGGGCGGTGTCAGGGGTTTTATTGCTCCGCACGATTAGCAGAATTGACGGAAGGGAAATTTGCAGAATGCATAGCGGTTGACAATATCGCAAAGGGGGGAACAAAGTGACAAACTCTACTCCCCAACAAAGCTGTGATGTTGCCATTATTGGTTCTGGCCCAGCTGGTATTGCCGCTGCGATTACACTAAAGAAATCAGGTGTTAGTCATATTGTTGTTATCGAACGGGAAACTGAGGCTGGTGGAATTCCAAGACATTGCGGTCATATTGCCTTTGGTTTTAAAAAATATAAACGTATTTTAACTGGACCAGAATATGCAAAGAAAAATATTTCTGAAGCACAGGATTTAGGTATTGATATTTGGCTTAATACTACGGTTACGGCATTAGGTGAAGGTGGAAAGCTTAGCCTTGTTTCACGTAAAGGTATCTTTGAATTAAATGCAAAACGTGTCTTGATTGCCACTGGAACGAGAGAGAAGACAAGATCCGCACGCTTTGTCTCTGGTGATCGTTCTCTGGGCATTTATAATACGGGAGCTTTGCAAGCGATGATCTACTTGAAGAAAAAGATTCCATTTAAGTATCCCATAATTGTTGGTACAGAAATTGTTAGTTTCTCAGCTTTATTAACCTGTAGAAAAGGTGGCATAAAACCCGTGGCAATGATTGAAGAAAATTCTAAACCCAGTGTTCGATGGCCAATTCATTATGGTGCTGCAGTATTTGGAACTAAGCTTTTTCTGAACACTAAAATTGCAAAAATAGAAGGTGGTCAACGTGTTGAATCCGTAATTCTCGAAAACCTTGAAGGTTTACGAAAACCCATTAAGTGTGATGGTGTTTTATTCACAGGGCAGTTTACACCTGAGTCTAGCCTTATTCGTATGAGTCATCTTGAGTTTGATCATAATACTTTTAGTCCCAAAATAAATAGCTATGGCTGCTGTTCAGATTCAGCCTATTATGCCGCAGGCAATGTTAGACAACTGACAGCAGAAGAAGGCAGAAATCCCTATTTCTATGTTGCAGGAAGTGCGCCTAATGCAGTTAATATTTCAGGTAGGTGTTGGGATCAAGGTGTTGAAGTTGCTTCTCATATTAAAAACTCTCTTCATCATAAATTGTAATTATTCTTTATTAGAGCTTTCTCTGACTATTCAGTCAGTTTGTTTTGAATAACTGTCCTATACTCAAATTACTAATATTAATGACGGTATTAGGAGTCTCTGGTATTAAATTCTAATAAACGTATCAGTGGTTTCTTTTGCATTATTAACAGTATTGAGGGGAAGTTGATCTATGCCTAAATTCATAATCTCATACGTTAAATATGTCGATTACGTTTCAATTAAGTTTGGAAGAGCTGCAATGTATCTAATCTTTGTAATGATTGGCACTTTGCTGTTAGGAACAATCACTCGTAATATCCTAGATATGCCATTGTCATGGACTGTCGAATTAGCCCAATTTACCATAACTGCCTATTATATTTTAGGTGGTCCTTATTCAATCATTACCCATGATCATGTTCGAATGGACTTAATTTATGATCGATATTCGGATAAAACTAAGGCAAAAATAGATATATTCACCAGCATGTTTTTACTTTTTTATTTGGTGGTTTTATTAATTGGTGCAATCTCAAGCACATCCTACGCCATTGAATACGGACAACGTAAATTCTCACAGTGGAATCCATCCATGATTCCGATAAAGGTAATTATGACTTTTGGGATTTTCCTTATGATTTTACAGGTAATTTCAACCTTTTTTAAAGACATTGCTAAAGCCAAAGGAATCGAACTAAATGAGTTATGAAATAATCGCAATAACCATGTTTGGTGGGATGTTGGCGATGATGCTGACGGGGCAAAGAGTGTTTGGAGCTATTGGATTCATATCCGCAGCAGCAGCATTATTACTCTGGGGAACAGGGGGTGTAGAAATGCCCTTTAGTGCGGCATTTAAACTGTTTAACTGGTATCCGCTATTAACTTTACCCCTGTTTATATATATGGGGTATATCTTGTCAGAGTCAGGAATTGCTAATGACCTATACAAGATGTTTCATGTCTGGTTTGGTGGTCTAAAGGGTGGCTTAGCCGTGGGCACTATTGCTCTAATGGTTATTATCTCTGCTATGAATGGTTTGAGTGTTGCAGGTATGGCTATTGGAGCAACTATAGCATTGCCTGAAATGCTACGGCGAGGCTATGACAAACGTATGATAACGGGAGTGGTGCAAGCGGGTAGCTCGCTTGGGATATTGGTCCCACCAAGTGTGGTGCTTGTATTATACGGAATGATAGCCCGCCAACCCGTTAGTAAGCTTTGGCTTGCGGGTGTATTTCCTGGGCTGATGATGGCTGGTTTATTCATTATCTATATTATTGTTAGATGTAAAATTAATCCTAGCCTTGCACCTACGCTTAGTTCTGAAGAACTGGAAATGCCCCTCAAAGAAAAACTAAAATACCTTAAAGCAGGGATAATTCCTTTTTTAATTTTCTTTTTTATGACAGGACTGTTTGTGATGGGTATCACCAGTCTGGTGGAAAGTTCTGCTGTTGGTGCAACAACAGCAACGCTTGCGGCATGGGCAAAAGGGAGCTTAAACAAAAGAGTTATTGAAGAAACAGTTAGAAAAACATTAGGTATTTCCTGCATGTTTATGTGGATTATTCTGGCAGCACTTTGTTTTGGTGCTGTTTTTGATGGTATTGGTGCAGTTAAAGCAATTGAAACGCTGTTTATTACTCAGTGGGACTTAAGTCCTTGGGGAGTGCTTATTATGATGCAACTTTCCTACTTGGTGATGGGTACTTTCCTTGATGATACTGCCATGTTGGTTATTGTTGCCCCCCTTTATGTTCCCCTTGTTGTGGCACTTGGTTTTGATCCTATCTGGTATGGTATTTTGTATACCATCACTTGTCAGATTGCCTACATGACACCACCTTTTGGTTACAATCTATTTTTAATGCGAGCCATGGCTCCGGATGAAATATCCCTTATGGATATATATCGATCGATTATCCCCTTTGTGCTGATTATGACATTTGCTTTAACCCTAGTGATGGTCTTTCCGCAAATTGCACTTTGGTTACCAGAATATGTATATGGAAAATAAACTTCTAACCAAATCGGTTAGCAATGCAATGGACTGAAGTATGTGTATTCTAATTCTAGCCCATTATTTTTAATCTCTAGATACACTAAAGGAGTAGTACGATGAAAGACAAGAAAAAACCTTCAACTACGAACCAACAGGATCGTAGAGGCTTTATTAAAAAGACAGGCACTGGAATAGCAGGAATATTAGCAGCAGGTGCAGCGCCTATGGCTTATTCTGCATCTAACCCAATAAAATGGCGTTTACAAACATATTCAGGTGCACCATTGGGTGCTCATGTCATCAAGCCGCAAATTGAAGCTTTTAATAAAGCAGCTCACGGTCAAATGGAAATTGAACTGTACTATGCAGATCAATTAGTTCCTACAGATGAGCTTTTTAGAGCGATGCAACGTGGTGTGATTGATGCTGTTCAAAGTGATGATGCAACCATGCAATCCCCTGTTGACATAAATGTATTTGGTGGTTATTTCCCCTTTTCCACTCGCTATAGTTTGGATCTTCCAGTTTTGTTTAAATATTACGGATTAAATGAGATCTGGCAGGAAGCCTATGATGAAGTCAAAGGTGTCGAGTGGTTAGGGGCTGGTGCATGGGATCCACTTCATATTTTCTCTAAGAAACCAATTCGAAGTCTTGCAGATATGAAAGGTAAGCGTGTATTTGGTGTACCAACTGCAGGTAAGTTCTTATCACGATACGGACTGATTCCGGTAACTCTACCTTGGGATGATATTGAAGTTGCACTACAAACTGGTGAGTTAGATGGTGTTGCTTGGTGTGGCTTTACCGAAGCTTATGAAGTGGGGTGGGCAGACGCCTGTAATTATGCCTTATTAAATAATGTAACAGGTGCATGGTGTGGTTCTTACTTTGCTAACTCTAAAAGCTGGGAAAAAGTACCACCACATTTACAAGAGTTATTTAAGATGTCTATGGACAGTTCACATTATTATCGTCAGATTTGGTACTGGGGTGGAGAAGCAAAACTTCGTGTAAGTGGTAAAAAGTTAGAACTAACTACAATTCCTGCTAAAGAATGGGATCAGGTTGTATCAGATTCATCTGAGTTTTGGGATGATATTGCAAAAACTAGTAAACGTGCCGCTAAAGTTGTCCAAATATTTAAAGACTATTCTAAGGTAATGGAAAAGGCTGGAGTACCCTACCGTTATAGCTAGAATATGGTGGTAAGTCAGTATCTTATAAACGTTTACAATACACAGAAAGGCAGTAAAGGCATTATGAATGCTTCTACTGCCTTTCTGGTATGTTTATTTTTCAGTTTTAAACCAACCTTTTGAATATCCAACACCACGCGTGAACTTCTTTAGTAAATCACTCATATTTCGCTCTGGCAGATAGTCTATTTTACTTTCATCATTGGTGTGTAGTTTGTCATATTTTCCACTAGCTAATTGCGCTGTTCCTAATGCTGTAATTTCAGGAAATCGATTTACTGTGATTTCTTTGTAAAGTACATTTGATAAAAACTGACAAAAGAATGGATTGGCAGACAATCCCCCATCAATTGAAATTTTCTCACTAATTTTTGACTCCTGTTGCATTGCAATTATTACTTCTACAGCTCGAAAGGCAATACCTTCAAGCACAGCTTGCATCATATCCAAGGAGCTAGTATTTAATGATAAACCAATCCATAATCCTGCTGCTTTCCTATCCCAGTGAGGGCAGGCAAGACCTGAAAGTGCAGGTACAAAAATCAGTCCTTGTTCGATTGCGCTTTCTTTAGAAAACTGGTTAATTTCATCAAAAGTATCAAATAAACCTAATGATTTTGCCCAGTTAATGGCAGCTCCTGCATTGTAAATACCCCCGTCCAGAGCGAACAGGCTTTGTTGCTTTTCTAGTTGCCATGCGGGAGTAGGCAATAAGCCACTATTAGAGTTTAAAACTGGACTTTTTCCAGTGATGGCAAAGGCAAAAGCACCTGTACCAAAGGTGATTTTAATATCTCCTTTTTTACGACAACCATGTCCAAATAATGAAGCTTGTTGATCACAAATACTAGTACGGAGAGTGATGGTTTTTTCATCTATTTGAAATGCACCAAAATCACCTGTTGTCGGTACAATTTTTGGCAAGATTTCTATTGGTACATTAAATAATGTACACAGTTGTTTATCCCATTCCAGCGTTGTTAGATTCATTAAAGAAGTGCGTGATGCGGTGGTGACATCGGTAACAAATTTCCCCGTCAATCTATCCAGAAAAAAAGCATCGGTTGTTCCTACCCTTAATTTACTTTGCTTAAGTGCTTTTTGTACCTCGGGTATATTTTGAATAATCCATGCTAATTTTGATGCTGAAAAATAAGGGTCCAAGGGTAAGCCTGCAATTTCTAGTGTGACCTTTTCTAAACCTTGCTTTTTTAATGAGTCTATAACATCTTGAGTACGAGAATCTTGCCAGACTATCACGGGTGAAAGTGCTTTTTTAGTCTCTGCATGCCATGCCAGACAGCTTTCTCCTTGGTTATCTATACCAATACGCTTAATATCAGGATAGCTAGATAGACTTTGTTCTATGCATTGTTGAATATTTGTAATTAACTCCTCAGGATCATGCTCCACCCAGTTTGTTTTTGGGTAGATTTGCTTATGTTGTATAAC
>CAZWEA010000088.1:10002-12491 GCA_964632635.1 uncultured Cocleimonas sp.
TGTTCATTACATTTGAAGGAAATTCCAGCAGAGAAACGGACTAAAAATATTAATATAAAAGCTATTAAAGAAAAAGAGGCTGCAAAGCTAAAAGCTGCAATTCCTCAAAACAGCCGCATAGTTGCACTAGATGTGAATGGGCAAACATGGAGTACCGAAAAATTAGCCACACGCTTACAAGACTGGATGATGGGCGGACAAGATATTGCCTTACTGGTTGGTGGTCCAGATGGATTAACACACGAGATATTGCAACTTGCGCAAGAAACATGGTCTTTGTCTAAACTGACTTTCCCTCATCCATTGGTTAGGGTGATACTTTCAGAGCAAATATATCGAGCTTATACTATTACTGAGAATCATCCCTATCATAGGGCGGGCTAGTTATTGTCATGATTGATATCATTCTTGCATCCAGCTCACCAAGGCGTGCGGAACTTCTTAATCAAATTGGGGTGCATTATTATGTACAAGCGGTTGATATTGATGAAACACCTTTAGAGAATGAAACAGCTGAAGAATTAGTTAAACGACTAGCGATAGAAAAGTCTCAAGCGCTTGATTCAGGAAAAACCCCTGTTCTTGGGGCAGATACTCTGGGTGTTTTGGGTGGTGAATTATTAGTAAAACCGCGAGACATTGAACATGCTCATGAAATGTTATCTAGTATGTCTGGATCATGGCATGAAATATTATCTGCAGTTGCAATAAGTTATAGAAATAAAACAAACGTTATCATAAATAAAAATAAAGTGTTATTTCGTCGTATTTCAAATGAAGAAATACAAAGATACTGGCAAACTAATGAGCCACAAGACAAAGCAGGTGCTTACGCTATCCAAGGCTTGGCTGCTATATTTATAGAACGCATCGAAGGCTCATATTCTGGCATAATGGGTTTGCCACTATTTGAGACGGCTCAACTGCTCTCGAAATTTAATATACGAACATGGAGGAACAATCAAGAATGAGTGCAGAAATACTAATCAATGTTACACCACAGGAATCGCGTGTCGCGTTGTTAGAAAACGGTATTTTGCAGGAAGTCATGATTGAAAGAAGTTCTAGACAGGGTATTGTTGGAAATATATACAAAGGGAAAGTTTGCAGGGTATTACCTGGGATGGAAGCCGCATTTATCGAGATAGGTCAGGAGCGGGCAGCCTTTTTACATGCCTCAGATTTACGTTTTCCAAAATCAATGATGTTTAATGGTGATTCACCCACCGAAGTGATTGAATTACCGCCAATTTCTAAATTATTACATGAAGGAAAATATGTATTAGTTCAGGTGATTAAAGATCCACTTGGAACGAAAGGTGCACGTTTGACCATGCATGTCACCATTCCATCTCGATACGTGGTGCTTATGCCTGATACGGATACCATTGGTGTATCCAGTAAAATTGAGGATGAAGACGAACGTAAGCGTTTAAAAAATATTGTTATCGCCTCTAGAAAGTCATCTGTTGGTGAGCCAACAGATATCCTTAATGACTCTACGTATGGATACATTGTTAGAACTGCGGCTGAAGGAATACCAGAAGATGCACTAAGGGCAGATATAGACTTCCTAAATATACTCTGGGAAAAGGTCAATACGGCATCTGATAATGGGTCAAAGACTCAGAAAATTTATTCAGATTTGCCGTTAGTGCAGCGAGCACTACGAGACATGGTTGCTGAAGATGTTGAAGTCATTAAAATTGATTCTAAGGAAACCTATAGTAGCCTCTATCAATTTTCAAAAACCTATATTCCAGAACTTAGTAAAAAAATAGAGCACTATACCGGTGTTCGACCTATTTTTGATATGTATTCCGTTGAAGATGAAATTCAAAAATCATTAAAGCGAAAAGTGACTTTAAAATCAGGTGGGTACTTGATTATTGACCAAACTGAAGCCATGACCACCATCGATGTGAATACCGGTGGATTTGTGGGTCATCGAAATTTAGAGGAAACAATATTCAAAACAAATCTTGAAGCTGCACAATCTTTAGCAAGACAAATTCGTCTTAGAAATTTGGGTGGAATTATCATCCTAGATTTTATTGATATGCAACAAGATACACATAAAGAGCAGGTGATAGTTGCCTTAGAAAAAGCATTACTAAGTGATCCAGCAAAAACATCAGTTACTGCACTATCAAGTCTAGGTCTGGTAGAGATGACACGTAAACGCACCCGTGAATCATTGGAGCATATACTGTGTGAGTCTTGTTCAACCTGTGAGGGTAGGGGATATATTAAAACTGCAACAACGGTTTGTTATGAAATATTCCGTGAAATTCTTCGTGAATCACGTCAGTTTGATGCAAAGGAGTTACTGGTTCTTGCCTCTTTGGATGTAACGGATCTATTACTTGATGAAGAATCCGATAGTTTAGCGGAATTACAAGAATTTATTGGTGTGCCAATACGTTTTCAAGCGGAAAACCTCTATACGCAGGAACAGTTTGATGTGGTTTTGTTGTAAAAATATATAG
>CAZWEA010000089.1:0-12462 GCA_964632635.1 uncultured Cocleimonas sp.
GGCGGGGGTGCCATTGAACTTCACCCATAAAAAAATACTTTAAAGAGTGAGCAAAGACCCGAATAACATAGGCGTCTCGTTGAAGATGACTATGTACTTTCAACGCTTATAGTTTTGGCAAAGCAATTATCAAATAAAGGGGGGGATGCCATCAATTGTACAACTAGCACCTGCTCTGTCTAGGATTAAACCTGCCATACTATCAGCGGGCAATGTCTTAGTGGGTTTATGCATTTTGAGATAATCCAACATTTTCTTCGACCCCCAATAAGTGTGAGCATGCTTTGTTGCGATGATGAGCTGACAGATATCTTTTGGAGTACGATTGGGGTGGTTAATCGGCGCACTACTTCTATTGACAAGATTATCAAAACCACCGCCTTGCCGCTTGTACCCTGTCTTTCAGCTGATGCCGTAGCTACTACAGAGCGCACTAAAACTATCAAACTCTTGCCTTAAGCATTCTTCTATAAACTGCTTTCTTAATTTTACAATATCTTACCTCTTTCCAGGATATAGGTGTTTCCTCCTATGTCTACTGTAATTGATATTGTGTTACCTATGTCATCGGTTTAATCTGTTACCTAGGTGCTCGGGTTGTACACACCTCCCCCTTTTTTTTAGCAATTGACTGTTCATAAGCAATTTTTTTCCTATACTAGTGTAACGTTCTAAAATCTACAGAAGGAGAAATAATGAAGAAACTAATCACCGTAGGTCTTACTGTAATTGCGCTATCTGTCAGTGCAGTCGCTGTAGCAAAAACTAAAATCGGTATGATCACCACGCTCTCTGGTGGGGGGTCGAGTCTAGGTAAAGATGTTCGTGATGGCTTTAAGTTGGCCTTAAAACTATCTGATAATAAAGACGTAGAGCTTTTAGTTGAAGATGACTCACGTAAGCCCGCCAAGGCAGTACAAATTGCTGATAAGTTTATTCAAAAAGAAAAAGTTGATATTCTAACGGGTATCATTTTCTCAAATCTTGCGATGGCCGTTATTCCGTCTACCGTTAAAAAAGGTGTGTTCTACATTAGCCCTAATGCCGGACCTTCGGCATTAGCGGGCAAAAGTTGTCATAAAAATGCTTTTAATGTTGCCTGGCAAAATGACAACCTGCATGAAGCAATGGGCAACTACGCCAATGGTGCAGGACATAAAAAGACCTTTATTCTCGCACCCAATTATCCTGCAGGTAAAGACGCGTTAACAGGATACAAACGCTTTTTTAAAGGGGATGTGGCCGGTGAGATTTACACTAAACTAGGACAAAAAGACTACGCGGTTGAGATCGCCAAAATTAAAGCCTCTGGTGCGGATTCTGTATTCTTTTTCTTACCCGGCGGAATGGGTATCGCATTTATGAAACAGTATTCACAATCTGGTTCTAAAATTCCTGTTATGGGTCCTGCTTTCTCATTCGATCAAGGTATTCTACAAGCCGTTGGCGATGCGGCATTAGGTGTTAAAAACTCATCACAGTGGAATAAAGATATTGATAACCCTGCTAATAAGAAATTCGTTGCAGCCTACCAATCTGAGTATAAGCGCCTACCTTCTCTATATGCGAGCCAAGGTTATGATGCCGCTAACTTAATTCTATCGGCTTTAAAGAAGTCCCCAACAAGTGACAAAGATGCTTTTCGTACGGCTTTAAAAGCTGCTGATTTTGATTCTCCTCGTGGTGATTTTAAATTTGGCAATAACAACTTCCCTATTCAAAATATCTACGTTCGTGAAGTAGTAAAAGAAGGTGACATTTTAACCAATAAGATTATTAGTACTGCATTTGAGAATCATCAGGATGCATATGCTAAGGATTGCCAGCTTTAAATTCTTTCGCCACGGAATCTGCAGAATACTCGGAAATGAACAAGCTAGAAGCCTCAAACAAATATTTGCTTGTAGACTGCCTCTTTGTAAAGGAAAAAGCTTGATAACAGTTCCTTCTTTCTCTGTGTTTTTAATGGGTTCTTTAGCAAAAACAAAATGACCACCCTACTTCTCCTAGAACAACTCCTTAACGGTTTACAGTTAGGCGTAACCCTATTCCTAATGGCAGCGGGTTTAACCCTTGTCTTTGGTGTTATGGGCTTAATCAACCTTGCCCATGGTTCACTTTATATGGTGGGTGCATTTTGTTGTGCTTGGGTCGCGAATACCACTGGTTCATTTTTATTGGGTCTGCTTGCAGGTTTTGTGGGCGCGGGTATAGCAGGTGCCATAATTGAAATTATTGTTATTCGCAAACTCTATGCAAGAGACCACCTAGATCAGGTATTAGCAACTTTTGCCTTAATTTTGATTTTTTCAGAAGGCACTAGTTGGATTTTTGGCTCTAGTCCCTTGTATCTAAATATCCCCAGCTGGTTATCCGGCTCAGTTCCACTCGGTGAAAGTGGTAGCTACCCCATTTATAGGTTATTTATTATTATCATTGGGCTGATTATTGCTTATGGGCTTTATTTACTCATCACAAAAACCCGATTAGGAATGCGCATCCGTGCAGGTGAATCCGACCGTGAAATGATTGCTGCTCTAGGGGTTAATATTCGCAGCATCTACACCATCGTATTTGCCTTAGGGGCTGCCCTTGCTGGTCTTGCAGGCGCATTAATTGGTGCACTTCGTTCTGTAGAAGTAGGTATGGGTGAACCTGTGTTGATCTTGGCACTAGTGGTTATCGTCATTGGTGGAATCGGTTCAGTTAAAGGAGCACTAGTGGCGGCAATTTTAGTGGGATTTGTTGATACCTTAGGACGTGTTTTTCTACCTGATATATTGAGTCTAGTTACCCAAGATGCATCAAATATTGCGACCTTAAGTGCATCGCTTTCATCTGTTTTAGTTTATATTTTAATGGCACTTGTTTTAGCGATAAAACCCCAAGGCTTATTCCCTGCTAATGCTTAATTTCTCCCCCATAATATCTAGAAAACGAGAATTTATTGTCAATACAATAATACTCATTGCTTTAATGGTTGTGGCATTCGGGTTAAGTGCGACAGGAGAAAGTTACTATGTAAACCTTGTCAGCCGTGTTGTGATTTTTGCAATTGCAGGTGTAGGGCTTAATTTAGCACTTGGCTATGGCGGTATGGTGAGTCTTGGGCATGCTGCTTTTTTTGGTTTAGGTGCCTATGTCTCAGGTATAGCAGCTTTTCATTTTACTGAGAATAGCGATTTTATCACAGGGGTTGCAGGGACAAACCAAATGCTTCTTGTATGGTTAGTTGCTAGTATTGTTATTGCTCTCGTTTCTCTTTTTATAGGCCTGATCTCTATTCGCACAACAGGTGTGTATTTCATAATGATTACACTCGCCTTTGCACAGATGATTTACTATTTCGCCATTTCTTGGCCTAGTTATGGTGGTGAAGATGGTTTATTAATGCAGTCTCGACATCAGTTTCCAATGCTGGATACGGATAATGCTATTCACTTTTTTCTAATTTGTTTTGGGGTACTGCTATTAGCGCTTGCTTTGACATCCCGTATTATGAATGCCCGCTTTGGTGCTGCCTTAGATTTTGCTCGCATCAATGATGTTCGCCTTGCAACAGCTGGAGTTAACCCCTTCCCAATAAAGCTCACTGCCTTTGTTATCTCAGCCATTATAACGGGGCTTGCTGGAGCTCTTTTTGCAGATTTAAATCGTTTTGTAAGCCCTGATATTTTAAGCTGGCAGATGTCAGGAGAGATCATCATTTTCATTTTACTAGGTGGTGTAGGACGTTTGTATGGCCCAGTCGTTGGAGCAGCAATATTTGTATTGTTAGAAACTTTTATTGGTGCTTACAGTGAACATTGGAAGTTATTTCTTGGAGTGATTTTACTGTTTATTGTGTTATTTGCTAAAGGCGGCTTAATGCAGTTGTTAGCAGGAGACAAACGCCATGATTAAAACCGTTTTACAAGTAGTTGAGCTAAATAAAGCCTATGGTGCACTGCAAGCTACAGATAATGTTTCATTTGACGTGAAACAAAATGAAATCCATACGCTAATTGGTCCCAATGGTGCTGGAAAATCAACATTGATTGGACAAATTACTGGTTGGCTAAAACCTGATTCTGGTAGCATTTTTCTGGAAGGTAGAAATATAACAAAATACTCTGTTGCCAAACGTAGCCGTTTAGGTATTGGACGTAGTTTTCAAGTCTCTTGTCTTGCAATGGAATTAAGTGCAAGAAGAAATATCATGTTGGCAGTGCAAGCACAACAGGGATCAAGCTTTAAGTTTTTCAAAGCAATTAGTAAAGACCAATCATTAATACAAACATCAGATAAGATTCTCAAACAATTGCATATTTATGAGTATGCCGACACGCTCACCAACGAATTATCCCACGGTAAGCGTCGTGAGCTAGAAGTTGCCTGTGCACTAGCCTTAAAACCCAAAATTTTGTTACTGGATGAGCCGATGGCAGGGCTTGATCCTGCCAGTACAGTAGGGTTAATTAAATTTCTAGACAAACTAAAAAATAAGATTCCTATCTTGTTAATTGAACATGATATGGAAGCTGTATTTAAATTATCTGACAGAATCTCAGTACTTCTCTATGGGAAAATAATATTCTCTGGAACACCTGATGAAATTCGCTCATCCAAGCTTGTCCGTGAAGCTTATTTAGGTAATGAAACATGAGCTTATTAACAGTCAAAGATATAGAAACCTACTATGCATCTTCGCAAGCATTATTTGATGTCAGCTTAACTATTAACAAAGGTGAAGTTGTTGCTTTAATGGGGCGTAACGGTGTGGGTAAATCCACTACCATTCGTTCAATTTTAAACCTTACACCTGCCAAAACTGGAAGCATTGAATTTAAGGGAAAAAGTATTAAGGGTTTAGCTTCTTATAAAGTAGCTCAACTTGGGATAGGTTTAGTTCCTGAAGGACGACGCTGTTTTGCAAACTTAAGTGTTTACGAAAATCTAATAGTAACAGCACGAAAAGGCTTATGGGATGTATATAAAATATACCAACTCTTTCCCCGCCTAGCTGAACGCAAACATCAATTAGCAGTAACGCTCTCAGGCGGAGAACAACAAATGTTAGCCATCGGTCGTGCTTTGCTTACAAACTCTAAACTGATAATTTTAGATGAAGCCACTGAGGGTCTTGCACCACTAGTGAGACAAGAGATTTGGTCTGCTATCCGTCAATTAAGAAACCAAGGACAGTCATTATTAGTTGTAGATAAAACGCTCAAGGAGTTACTCCCTGTATGTGATCACTGTTTCATATTAGAAAAAGGGAAAACAGTATGGAGTGGAAAACCTAGCAACCTAGATCACGATACCAAGCATCGATTTCTAGGTATAAGCTAAAGAATACTGATTTAGAATCCATTTAAATAAGCAACACTCCCTTAAATCCTGAATATTGCGCCATTAATCCCCACTAACTTACACAATAACTATCATCTTATGTATGGTTTACTATACTATAGCTACCCCTTTGGAAAGATTTAAATCTACATTAAAATGGACTTTACCTTCTTTAAATATATAAAAATTAGCCTTTTTACATTTGTGTTTATACTATTAAATACTTATTTCACTGCTAATGCAGACGATAAATACCCTGTTGGTTTAACAGCAGACATGCCCTTTGCTTCAGTTTCACATCAAGGAAGAGATGTGAAAATTAAACGAATACAGGATATCAATAATCGATTGGTCGATGATTTCGCAAAAACATCACGACCATGCCCCCCATTTTGTATCCATCCAATGTCAGCTGCACCTGGAGTTGCTACGATTGGCGAACTGGAGCTTATTGATTTCGTTAAAAAAGAAGTCAAGAGTGGTTCGGGAATTCTAGTTGATGCAAGAATGCCTAAGTTTTTTAACAGTGAAACCATTCCAGGTGCAGTTAACATACCATTTATATTATTTACCGGTGATGAAACTGCAAGTAAAATTATCAACCTCTTAGGTGTTAAAACAGATAAAGAGACCTATGACTTTACTGAGGCCAAAGATTTATGCTTATTCTGTAATGGTCCTTGGTGTGACCAATCTCCTCGTGCTATTAAGGCATTGATTAAAATAGGCTATCCTGCCGATAAACTTAAATATTATCGAGGTGGAATGCAGTTATGGAAAAGTTTTAGCCTTACCACTGTGCTGCCTCTAGCAAATACCGTAGAAGGTAAAAAAAATGATGGATAAACAGACTATTGATAGCCGTTATACGATTGAATACGTCACTCCGAATAGCGAAAAACAAACCAATAAATCAACTAAGGGTTGGATGATTCTTCTGTCAGCACTATTAGTGCTGGGTGTTTTTGCCTATATTCTCAACCCATTCAATTCATCAAATGATATAGCTTCGTCAACTGCTATTGTTAATTCACCAAAAACTACGCCGATCCCCAAAGAGCAAGTTGAAACAACAGTGGATGTTGAAGGAAACTTACAAGACAACTTTATCTCCACCACGGCAGAAATGGATGAATATATTGCACTAAAAGCAGCTGAGGAACTCTTAGCCTATCCTACAGGCTCTTCTAACTTAATATCTGTTTCTTTAAACTCAAATGATAGTACTCAAAATAAAGTAATAAGTAATCAGAAAGCAACTAACTCTAAAAAACCTTCTAGTATTAAAGTCTTAAAGAAAGAAAATGCACTTAAACAAGAAGTTGATAATCTATTACTCAAAAATAGTGCACAAGAACAGGCTGCTGTTAATCAACTGAATGTAAATGAGAACCTTAGTAAAAAACTAGAGTTTCTTACAAGTAAGCTTATGGCTGAAAAGCAGAAAAATGAAAGCTTAAACACACAAATCAATATCCAAGAAAATAAGAATATTGCTCTTACAAGTTTACTTGAGAAAGCAGTTAAAACTGTAAATATTGCAGATCAGCAATATATTTCAGCTATGAGTAAACTACATTCTACAGAGAATAAAAACGAAACGGCTAGCCCTAAGTCTAAAAACAGGAACCAAGTAAGTATTAATGAGTTAGGTACTGATATAGCAAAACAAAAACCCACGCAAACTAAAACTATTGATTACAACAATTCAATTAGTATTTCAACTGCGGAACAAGTTGATGCAATCATTGCTGCTATGCAGGATATTAATAGCACGACTTTTAGCAGAGAATTTAAGAAAAAGGTATCTCCTGCTAAAAGCCAAGAATCAGAGCAACTCTTTGTCTCTTTGCAAAGCCAAATTAATGCGATAATTGACCTAGAGAAAGCACCTAAAACAGATTATAAAAATGCACTCTCTAAAGAATCTGAAGTTAGAAAGAATGAAATGAGATCAATTGTTGTTAAAAAAGGTGAAACACTGTGGGCAATTTCAAAACGTGCTTATGGTGATGGTTTGTTGTACAAGAAGATTATTAAAGCAAACCCGCATGTATTTAAAAATGGTAAGGTATTATTACTTGTTGGTCAGGTTATTAGAGTACCAATTTAAGTCATAGTAAACTGAATGGCACCCCACCCTTTTTTATAAGATTGAATAGTTTAAGGGCTTAATCAGAACGGCGTTTAAACTGATCAAATACACTAAAACCCCAATCACGAACAGCAAGAACAGACGTGTAGCCAAAACGTTTTCCTAAAGGCATTGAGCTGTCATCTTTTGTTAGTTCATCAAATTCACGTGCTAAACGTTCTAATTTTCTTTGAAAAATAGCATTCGATTCTTGCGACAACATACCATTTAAAACGACTAATTTTTCTTGTGGTAACGAGAAACGAGAAGTGAAGAATTCTGTTTCTATATTTTCTCTAAAGAAGCGCTGAATATACCCATTTTTACGCCATTTGAAATTAGGGGATATTTTAATTTTAATTTTGTTGCTGGGTAATAGTTCAATAATATTTAATCTATCCAAACTAGCAAGATGACGAATACATTGCGTTTCACTTAAGGTGTAAGCATCTAAAATATCATCCAGTGTCCAATGGTGAATAACAGAAATAGTCACTAACAATAATTCGATATCATTAACGAGTTCTTTCTCCTGTTCTTCTGATAGTTCAACTATCTGTCTTGCAGTATGATCACTAACTATCTGAATAAGCTCAGTAATTTCCATATTCATCATTTGACAAATAGCATCTAACCGGCTCAAACTAAAGGAGTCTTGAGCAAACATGCGCTTGACACTCGCCTCAGACAAATCAAGATATTTAGCGACATCGGCATAGGTTTTACCATGAGACTTTAACGTTTTTTTAAGAGTACTGATTATTAGCTTAGTTTGTGCCATATTAACCTAGTCAGTTGTATTTTTTATTATGAGGCCTCATCATAACACTGAGAAGCATTTTACTAAAAATGAAAATGGATAAGCGAATGTTTGATTTCAATAAAGTCACCGATAGAAAACACAGTTGTAGTGAAAAATGGCATAAGTATAAAGATACCGATATTATTCCCATGTGGCTGGCGGACTCCGACTTTGAAACTGCTCCTGAAATTATACAAGCGCTACATGATCGCGTAGACCATGGTATTTTTGGCTATGCCGAACAACCCACCGCCGAAGTAAAAGATGCCATCATTTATCACCTTTCTACCCAATATGATTGGGATATAGACAGAGATTGGATTGTTCCTTTATCAGGTATTGTCAATGGTTTAACTATTTCTTGCCTGGTGGCTAGTCAAGGTTCATCAAATAAAAAAGTGGATGTTTTAGTCCCCACAACCATCTATCCACCTTTTAATTATGTGACTGCAAATACGGGCAATCAAGCCATCAAAGTACCCATTAAACTTGAAGATGGGCGCTGGGTACTTGACTTTAATGCATTAGAGTCTGTTATTACCCCAGAAACGAAACTACTACTCTTTTGTAATCCACATAACCCTGGAGGAACGGTTTATACTCATGAGGAACTAACACGACTACATTCAATTTGTAAAACGCATGATATTTTAATTTGCTCTGATGAAATACATTGTGACTTAATTCTTGATAAAAATAAAAAACATATTCCAATTGGAAAGTTAAATAAAGATGCAAATTTAAGAACAATTACGCTGATGGCAGCCAGTAAAACATACAATATAGCGGGGTTAAGTTTTGGGTTCGCAATTATTGCGAATCCTAAGTTGAGGAAAGAGTTTTCTAAAAATGTAATGGAGTTAATGCCAGATGCTAACCTGCTAGGTCAAGTTGCAACTACCGCAGCATTTAAGCTAGGTGAGAGTTGGCGAAAACAACAAATAACTTTTTTACGTGCAAATCATGATTATTTATTCAAAGAAATTAATTCAATACCACAACTTAAAATGTATCCACTTGAAGCAACATTTCTAGCCTGGATTAATATATCCAGACTAAAACTAGAGAACACTGCTGAATTTTTTGAAAAAGCAGGTGTGGGAATTTCACCAGGTACTTATTTTGGTGACCCAAATTTTATTCGTCTAAATTTTGCTTGTCGTCGTAGTCAATTAGAAGAAGTTGTAAAAAGGATCAAGACTGCAATTGATAGTTTATAATTCACTATAATCATCTGCTAAACTATCTAAGACCTCAGCATAACTTAAGCACAAAAGAAAAATGAGATAATGTTTTC
Source organism: uncultured Cocleimonas sp. (assembly GCA_964632635.1). Taxonomy (GTDB): domain Bacteria; phylum Pseudomonadota; class Gammaproteobacteria; order Thiotrichales; family Thiotrichaceae; genus Cocleimonas. The sequence continues at coordinate 9,565 of CAZWEA010000089.1, forward strand.
ATTGGTCATTTTAACTTATGCTAGAGTCTTGTAGCAGTATCTATATAAATAATTAAATCAAAGGTAAATCTATGTTGCTTTCTAATCTAGAATTCATGACGGGCAATAAGGTCATTAAACATCTTGGGCTTGTTCAAGGAAGTTCTGTACGAGCCAAACATGCAGGCAAGGACATTATGTCGAGCTTAAAAAATATGTTTGGTGGTGAATTAAAAGCATATACAGAACTTCTTCAAGAATCACGAGAAGAAGCGACTGAACGAATGATACAGCAGGCAGAATCAATCGGAGCAAATGCTGTTTTAAATATTCGCTTTTCTACCTCAAGTATTGCTGCTGGTGCTGCTGAAATATATGTATATGGTACTGCTGTTATCCTTGATAAGCCTGAATAGAGTGTCCTTGCTATGAACCAGATAATTGTTGTTGCGGTACTTGTTATACTAGGGTATGTTTTTGGTAAACATGCTGAAAAGAAACACTTCAAAAGTATTATAAAACGCGAAAAAATCATGAATGCTCTGCCCGCTATGGCAAGTAGAATTCCACCTCAGGATGCAACTTACCAGCAAACACTTGTCTCAGGAAATGTTGTTGTTGCAAATGATTACTTTAAAACATTTGTAGCTGGTCTACGAAATTTTTTTGGTGGAAGAATAAGTACCTATGAAACACTTTTAGATAGAGCAAGAAGAGAAGCCTTATTGCGAATGAAAGAACATGCACAGGAGATTGGAGCTGAACTCGTTTTTAATGTGAAATATGAAACATCGAGTATTTCAGGACAATCAAGTCGAAAGCTCCCTATTATTGAAGTACATGCTTATGGAACTGCCCTCAGAAAGCTCTAATCATACTTTTATAGTTATGGCACCCCCACCTTTTTTTCACTTTTAATAGTAAAATAAGAAATGAAATATGAAAACCCTGATATTCGTGAAAACATTAATACTAGCAAGGAGCACCCTTTAAAAGAGTTTTCAACGTTACTAATTGCTGCCATAGTTATCGTAATAGTAATTTCTGCCACTCTAAGTTTTGGAGGCAGCTGGTTGGCGGGGAAAATCCCATACAGTGCCGAAGCTAAAGTAGCCTCACTCTATGATGTATCTACACATTCAGATAATAAAAACCATCAAGAGCTAACTAATTACCTACAACTTCTTGCAGATAAAATTAGTAAGGCACAAAACCTACCAAAAGATATGAAGATAACGATTCATTATATGGATTCAGATACCATGAATGCTTTTGCAACGATAGGGGCGAATGTATTTATGTATCGGGGTTTACTAGAAAAACTTCCTAATGAAAATACTCTGGTCACTTTGCTTGGTCATGAAATAGCCCATGTCAAATATCGCCACCCTATAAAATCACTGGGTGGTGGAATTGCAGTCGCAATTGCCATGACAACGATTAGCACGAGTACTGACTCACAAATACTTGGTGATGCAGGTCTATTATCAACTCTACATTTTAGCCGTGAAATGGAGCTACAATCTGACATTGAAGCAATGCACACTTTACACACCATCTATGGACATTTAAATGGAGGAGCTGAGCTCTTTAGAATCTTTCACAATACTCGAGCAGAACTCGAAGTTGATGAAGCTGCAGAATTTTTTAGTACACACCCTTTAGATGATAAACGTATAAAAAACTTCTCAATTGTTGCCAAAGAGAAAAAATGGAGTGAAATAGGTGAACTAACACCATTACCTGAATTCTTCATTAAAAGTTTTCAATAAAAAAATAGTGAAACCTCTTGATTTATAATGCAAAAACTCCACAATGTAATAACTCTAATACTCCGTTGACCACTTCAAGCTGGCAATAAATATATGATCCGTATTAAATCATTTACGTTTTCCAACTTCATTCTATGGGTGAAGGCGTTACAGGATAAAGTGCACTATTATGATGGCGGCGCATGGCTTTATCGTAACTACTTAAAAGGGAATTTTGTTGGCATGGAGTATCGACATTCCAAGCAGCTATGCCTAGCCATGCATCACCACAGCAGCACACTTTCCCCTGTCCAACTGAGGATTCTAGGATAATGAAATTTATTAAATATATCACCGCAATTATTGGTTATTACCTAATGGGAAATAGCCTCTGGGGAGCTTTCTTTGGTTTTATTATTGGTAGTTATATCAGCTTTAAACTCTCTGGTGGTTTAGTTGGGAAGCTCAGCGGATTTGGTAATGTAGCTGGGGTTACTGGAATAAAAACAGGCACCCAAACGGTCTTTTTCAAAACAGTATTTACATTAATGGGTAAGTTAGCCAAAGCCGATGGGCGCGTTTCTGAAGAAGAAATCAGCCATGTAGAAACATTTATGAACCAACTCAATATGAGCACATCGAATCGAAAAAAAGCGATTGATCATTTTAAGACAGGTTCTAAATCAGATTATGACATAGACCTATTAATTCAAGAGTTTAATAGAGTCGCTGCAAACGCCCCAAATTTAAAACAAATGGTAATGATTTACCTAGTACGTGTTGCGCTTGCTGATGGTCAATTACACCCCAAAGAATCAGACCTGATGCGTGAAATAGCTCAGCAATTAGGCTATTCACCGCAAGCTTTTGAGCAGTTATTAGCAATGCTACAGGGACAAGATCAATTTGCTGGCGGTCAATACCACCAACAAACAGGGGGTATGGGTGGCTATACTCCCGCTAATGCGATTAAAGCAGCATATCAAGCCATAGGGGTTTCTGAAGAAGATAGCGATGCTCAAATTAAAAAAGCCTATCGCCGCTTAGTGCGTGAATACCACCCTGATAAATTAATGGGACAGGGTCTGCCTGAAGAAATGATTAAGGAAGCTACTGAACGTTCTCAAGAAATTCAAACCGCTTATGATCTTATTAAGAAAACACGCGG
>CAZWEA010000090.1:0-12238 GCA_964632635.1 uncultured Cocleimonas sp.
CAAGAATAGATGCCAATAGTAACGATACAATTATACCCACTGCCAACCATGTTATAACCGTACTGATAACTGCTTTATAAGGAGATTTCAGCTCTGACTTTGGTTGTGCTACCAAGATACCCCATCCCATTCCAGGAACTACAGAGAACCCAGAAACCACTTCCTCTCCAAAATAGGGAGAATTAAAACTAAATAAACCATTCTTATTATTTTTCAACTGATTTATTATTCCAGATGAAGAAAGATTTGTAATATTATTTACATACTCATCACTGGGATGAGCTGCAACTTGCCCGAGCTGATCGACAATTGTACAGTGACCATTAACACCCAGTTGAATTTTAGAACATATTTCTCTTATAGGTTCTAAGCCTAACTCAATAAATACAGTCCCTTTTTTATTCAAGTCAAAGTCAATAATATGGTGTTTGATTAATACAATGGGCTTATTTGATACAGTACTTTTAATTACAGATGAGATTGAATTATTGGTATCATATTTTCGGTATTTCCTTTCTTCGGGGTGATACTCAAACTCTTCGACATTATCGCTAGACTTTATTTTGTATTCATCACTAATACTGATAACAGGCAAGCCTCCACCTGCAGGTAAATAAGACATAGCAACAATATTAGCTAATGAGTTTATATATTGATTCATTAATAGCTTAACTTCATCATTACTCTTAATTGAAAAATTTGTCCAATTAGCAAATATTCCCAATGTCTTCTGATGAGAAGAAAAGTACATCTTTACTGGCTCTTCCAAACTTTTAGCCAATAACAAATGCTTTTCTTGCATTTCGCTATGGGTACTATCCCACGAGAGCTGATTCAAATTAGCAATTATGAATCCCAAGGGAAGCAGAAGCACAAAGACAAAGCTTGCCATAACCATGCGACTAATAGATTTAGTGAAAAATCGGAACATATATGAAATCAATATTATTGTTATTATTTAAGTCTATTTTAAATTATTTTATTTACTATTAACAATTTATACAGATAAAAGGTTGTAAATTAACAGTTTTTTCAATGACTGATTATGGGCTAATCAACACCTATACCTGTTATAGCCTATATTTTTAGGGGCTTTCATCCAGATAACACCCCCATTTAAGAATGACAGCCTTGTTATAATTAATGAATAAATTAAATTTCAATGATGCCAACGCAACATCCATTGAACTACAACCTAAATACCCCAACTTTTCAGTCTAAGTTATCTAAATCGAAGCTATCCAGCAGCTTAGGTATTTACATAGGTATTAGTTGCGTAGTAATTTCTTTATTTCTACCCGCCTTGTTTTCATCAACAGGAGAAATTAATGGTTTTTGGGTATTAGCTACGGGATGGCTGGGCTTATTTTTTTCACATTTTTCATGGTTTGCTAATCTTCTAAATACAATAGCAATACTCTCTATGAATAAGCGCCCTATTTATGCCTACTTTCTTAGTATTTTAGCCTTTGTACTTGCAACACAAACTTTTTGGTTAAGAGAAATACCATCAGACATTTACCAAGGAAGAATATATATAAAAGAGCTAGGCTTAGGATTTTATATTTGGTATTTAGCGCAATTTATTTTTTTAGTTACAATTACTATTGGAATGCTTAGAAAGCAATCCGAGAGAGTATTAAGGAGGTAGAAGCTACCTCCTTAAACAAAATTAAAATTCGCCAGTAGCGCCTGCTTCCATTAAACGAAGCATTACATTTTTTACTGCATTTGCCTCTTTTAACAAATCATCAGGAAGTGTTTTACCGCCATGAATCATTAGATCCATATCAAGCGCATATAGCCACAATTTACCCTTCTTATCTTCAATCATTGCTATACGACACGGTAAGTAAGCTGAAAAAGCATCTGAATACTCAATCATTTTCATTGCAGTTAATGGATTACAATATTGATAAATCGTTAATAAGCGTTGTTTTTTGCCTGTTTTACCCTCAACTTCTTTTGAAAGTGGCAAAATTCCGACTGCTTTGATATTAACTTCTGTTGCAACAGAACTCATTGCCTCAGCAGCATCTTCAGCACTAACACCTTCATCAATCGGCCTTTTCCAAACCGTAGCATCTGCTGAGTTACCTGTTTCTTTAAGCTTCGTCCACATATTGGAGTAAAGCGTTTTGGCTTCTGGATCAAGTCCATTCAATGCATTTAAGTCACCACCAAATTTGTTATAGGCATAACCACCAGCAATAATCGCAATTAAGCCAATTATGGCTAAAATATTTCTAATAAATCCCATTTTTTACCTCCCAGTAAAATGAAATAGTTAATAATTTACTCTCTAAAATAAAAAGATCTGATTAATTACTTAATCAGATCTGTTATTTTAACTAACTAGGGCAAAATTTACCAAGTAGTATCAATATTCTTCATAAGACCAAAACTCTTAACAAATGGGCCAGCCATTTTAGGATTTTTCATCATTGCGCCATAGTCGCCTTCTTTAAACTTAAGCTTACCACTAGCATAAGCCATTCCAAGACCTGCCATGCCGATACCTTTACTTACCCATTTTTTCCAGTCTTTCGGATTAGCACGCATATCCCAATCTAAAGTTTCACCATCATAATCACCCGCGCTAACACATTCGCCATTTTCTACAACAAATACACCACGAGGACTTTCTTCATCTTTATACCCACAAGCAATAACAGAATTAAAACCAATGGCAGCAAGCTTATCTTTTACTCCTGGGTCGTTATTCCACTCATCTTTTAAAGCATTCATCCATTCTGCACAAAATAATTCTGACATACTATATTCTCCATAACGTTAAGATAAACTCTGAAATTTTGGACTAGGAATAGTTAGAACTGTGTTTTAACATTTTAATTTTTATATTAAAAACAATGGGTATTCAACAAGTAATATAGTTCGCCTATAACCTAGGGGGTATCAGAGGACACTATCATTCTATACAAAAACTACTGTAAATTCATAGCTTAATTATAAAATATTGAATAAATTTTGATCCTTAGCTCATTTTATGATTAAAAACACGCAATTATCTTGTTCAATTAAAAAAAATAGTGCAGTCTCTACCTCTTTCGTATTATCGCTATGGAGATATATCTATGCCCGCAGGACTTTTTATCGCAATTATTTGCTCGTTAGCCGCACTTGCATATGGCTATTATTCAATACGTTGGGTGTTAGCCAAACCCCAAGGCAATGAAAAAATGGTTAAGATCGCATCAGCCATTCAAGAAGGCTCTGTTGCCTATTTTAAACGCCAATATAGTGCAATTGGCTATGTTGGAGTTGCCCTAACTATCGTTCTTTACTTCGTATTAGATGGCATGACCGCATTTGGTTTTGCTGTTGGTGCAGTTCTATCTAGCCTAGCAGGCTTTATTGGAATGTACGTCTCGGTCAGAGCTAATGTCCGTACTGCCGAAGCTGCTAAAGAAGGACTTGACCCCGCAATGCAAGTTGCCTTTAGGGGAGGCGCCATAACCGGACTACTGGTTGTTGGTCTAGGGTTATTTGGCGTTACAGCGTTCTTATACCTACTTGGTTTAACAACACCTGATGGTGAAACACTGCAACTAGCCCCGATGATTGGTCTAGCTTTTGGTGGCTCACTTATCTCAATTTTTGCACGTCTAGGTGGAGGTATCTTTACCAAAGGTGCTGACGTAGGTGCAGATTTAGTAGGTAAAATCGAAGCTGGAATCCCAGAAGATGACCCACGTAACCCTGCAACAATCGCAGATAATGTTGGAGATAATGTTGGTGATTGTGCTGGTATGGCAGCAGATTTATTTGAAACCTACGCCGTAACCATTGTTGCCACAATGATGTTAGGTGCTCTAACTTTTGGAATCGGCAGCAACGCACTAATTTACCCACTTGTTTTAGGCGCCGTTTCTATTCTTGCATCAATCGTAGGTACTTTCTTTGTTAAAGTAGGAGCAGATAAAAATGTAATGAAAGGTCTTTATAAAGGACTAATCGTCTCAGCCGTACTTGCCGCTATAGCCTTTATCCCCGTTACTTACTGGTTAATGGATGGACTAAGTTCACTTGATGGCACCGTTTATAATGCAACTTCAATTTACTATAGTTCATTGATTGGTTTATTGGTTACTGCATTACTCGTTGTTATTACAGACTATTACACCTCAACTTCCTTTAAACCGGTAGTTAACCTTGCAAAAGCATCAACCACAGGACATGGAACAAATGTCATTGCTGGTCTTGCGCTTTCAATGCGTTCAACAGCCGCGCCTTTATTAGTAATATGCTTTGGTATTTGGTCGTCACATGAATTTGCAGGCTTATACGGGATCGCAATCGCAGCAACCTCAATGCTTTCTATGACAGGTATTATTGTAGCCATGGATGCATTTGGTCCTGTAACTGATAATGCAGGTGGCATTGCTGAAATGGCAGATTTACCCGCAGAAATCAGAGAGATCACAGATGCCCTAGATGCAGTGGGAAATACCACAAAAGCCGTAACAAAAGGTTATGCAATCGGTTCTGCAGCACTAGCAGCTTTAGTATTATTTGCTGACTTCACCCACGGACTAGCTGAGCATACAGGGCAACACTTAACCTTTGACCTATCAAATCACATGGTCATTATTGGCTTATTCATCGGTGGAATGATCCCTTACCTATTTGGTGCAATGGCGATGGAAGCGGTTGGTCGTGCAGCTGGCGCAGTCGTAGTTGAAGTACGTCGTCAGTTCAAAGAAAAGCCAGGCATTATGGATTACACAGAAGAGCCAGATTATTCTAGAGCAGTAGATATATTAACTAAGTCTGCAATCAAAGAAATGATCATACCTTCATTGTTGCCTATATTTATCCCGCTTATTGTTGGATTAACATTAGGTGCTCAAGCATTAGGTGGTCTTTTATTAGGTACTATAATCACTGGCTTGTTTGTTGCAATATCAATGACAACAGGTGGTGGCGCTTGGGACAATGCGAAGAAATACATCGAAGATGGTAATTTGGGCGGCAAAGGCTCAGAAGCACACAAAGCAGCCATAACAGGTGATACTGTAGGTGACCCGTACAAAGATACAGCAGGCCCTGCAATCAACCCATTAATTAAAATCATTAACATTATTGCATTACTAATGATTCCTTTACTTGGGTAAGAGCTTGGCTAAAAGCTTGTTAGATTGAGTTAAGCTCAATCTTTAAAAAACAGGGGGGGTGCCATTTAGCATCTCCCTTTTTTTATGACTGGATTTTATGACTATCAATGAATAAAAATACTAATACAATCTGGATAATAGGCTGCGGTGATATTGGTCGGCGCGTTGCTCGGCTGTACCCAAGCCAAACTATTCAAGCCCTTGTCAAAACAAAAAACTCTGCTGAACTTAATAGTAAAGCAGATTTAAAATCTCATATTATTGATCTGGATACAGATTACGCTTTACCAAAATCTGATCTAGAAAATGCACAGATATTTTATTTTTCACCACCACCAACAGAAGGCAAACTAGACACTCGCCTCCATAAATTCACAGAAGAAATAAAAGATCATGTGCAACGAATCGTATTAATAAGTACCACAGGCGTGTATGGAGACAGCCAAGGGAAATGGATTGATGAACACACAGACGTAAACCCCATCGCTGATCGCGCACACAGAAGACTATCCGCAGAATCAACACTGAAAAAATGGGCTAAGAGTTACCAAAAAGAATATATGATCTTACGCGTCCCCGGGATTTACGCAGCAGATCGCCTCCCATTAACGCGACTCAAAAAAGGCTTAGCCGTCGTCAACTCAGCAGAAGCAGGTTGGACCAATCGCATTCATGCCGATGATTTAGCACAGGCATGTAAAGCAGCGATGCAATGCGAACAAGCCAATCAAATAATAAATATCTGCGATGGCAACCCTAGCACCATGACTGATTATTTCAATGCAGTCGCCGACTACGCTAGTCTACCTCGACCACCACAGATCAGCATGCAAGAAGCGGTGCAAACTTTAAGCTCAGGAATGGTATCGTACTTAAAAGAGTCACGCCGAATACGAAATAACAAGATGTTAGAAGTGCTGAAAATATCGCTGAAATATCCTACGCTGGAGAGTACGTTGAGGCATAACTAAATGTCTAGACTTTATCCCGCACCCTTCGACTCCCCTCAGGGAGCTAGTCTGTAGAGCAGCACCTTATATGGCACCCCCCCCTTTTTTTGATAATTGTAAATCCTTCGCTTTAGTCACACTCTCAGCATCAACCGTAATCTCTTTACCCGCAGGAATAGTAATTCCTGGAGTAGTCAAAGTTCCACCAAACACTTTTGACTTCTGTTTCAGCAAAGCCCCCAAAAATCGACCTTGATAATCCTTAACACCCTGCTCCGTTCCAATTTTTATCGGTTTATCATCGGGACGATAATCCATCATAATACTGGCAAAGGCACCGCTTTGTTTTTGAAAGTAGGAAAACTGGTATGGCCCATGAATTAAAAAAACATGGCTTTCAACTAAACTTCTATACAACACCAGATCATGCATTAACCACGAATGATCATCGACACAAGAATATTCAACCTTAGCCCCATCATGCAGTTGAACATGATCACCCAAGACACTAAATCGCACCACACAATGCGCGCCAATACGACAACCTTCACCAATAACAGAACCTTCAATAACAGCAGTCGGATGAATGTCAGCAGTCTTGTGGATTTTATTCCAAGCCAGCGCAATACGCTGTTTATAGTTTACTTTTCTTCGGCTAATAACACCCCGCAACCAGCTCAAAGGTGATTTTTGTATCTGCTGATTTAACGATGAAAATATACCAATCTGGTTTGCAAACAAACAATCATGTTCACAACTATAAGGCATCAATAAACCTAGAGGTGTGCTGTTAATATCGGCTTTAGTTAATGCCAATGGATAATCTATTTTTGTACTTAATTCATTAATCGTTGCGAGTAATGTATCCGTGGTGCCTTGATCCGTAGCACCCTTTCTATTCGCTTTAATCGGCAGTGTTACTAATCCATCAGCATCAAGATAATGATTATGACTGTAATAATCTCGAATCGCGGCATCACTCAGCTGCAACTTAAATTCAAGCCGATTAGCATTACCCTTGTAAGAAGACACTAGTTGAACAATGACATTTAAACCTGCCAAATCAAATAACAGATTATCCGCCAGTGTGACTTCCCAATCGAATGTTTTTTGATTAATTATGGCAAGCGAAGATTGCTGTGCCTGTTCAACATCTTGACATAGAAAGCGTCGATTTTTTAAAGCATCGCAAAGCGCTAACTGCTGAAAACTCATCGCTTAAGAAAACTGTTATACAGCTTCAAAGCGTGAATGCGTATTGCCACGTTTAATGATTTGATAAACACCTGTGGCAACAATTAAAATTGCTATCCACTGATAAAAGCCAATACCAAAATAGACATCTGCCACTTCAGCGCGCAAATACTCCAAACCAAAACGCATCACGCCATAGAGTGCAAAAACAATAAACAAGCGTTTGCCTGCATATAGATTTTTCGCATGTAATCGCTGGATAAAATAGAAAATCGCAAACAAGCCAACAGCCTCAATCGCCTGTACAGGAATACGCGAAACACCATCACCAAAATCATAGCCCCAAGAAGCTTCCTTGCCATAACAACAGTGCTGGAAAATACAGCCTATTCTGCCAATCGCCATCATCGCAATAGCACCACGCGCAAAACCATCGCTAGTATCAATGTGAGTTTTAGTTATTTTTTTATAGATCGCGACAAAAATAAAGGATGATAAAATTCCACCCATAACCGTCTTCGGTGTAATCGGTGTTGACCAAGCCAAGCCCTCAACAATACCACCTGAGAAAAATGCAGGAATAGCAGAGCCAACCAATGCGCCAATAAATGCCACCGTTAAAAGTGAAATAGTCTGAATCTGGCTAAAGCCCCATTTTGCGGAATCTTTACGGATAAACCAACCACCAACGAGCATTGCCACAATAACAAAGAACTGATAAACCATGCGACTACCAGAGCCTATGATAAGTGCGTGATTATGTAAGTCGCTTTCCATATTGCTTAAAACCGTAACGGAGAACAGGCAATCAATAACGACGCAATGATGCCAAAAACGAGATACAGCGGCATCAGCCAGAAACCTTCAACTTTTTTATTTATTAAGGATTTTTCCTTTTCATTATTCAATGAAAGATCATCTTTTTTTAACATATTTCAATTTCCTTACTGAGTAAACTAAAATGGATTAACCTAAAATAGGATTGCCAGCGCAAACAATTAATGCCGCCGCTATTAAACCAAAAAAAAGATACAACAGCGTCAACCCGCAACCTTTACCGCTACTATCATCAGAAGATTCTGTTTTTTTATTTATCGGTGGTAGCTCGTCTTTTTTTGCCATAATTAAAGTTGCAAAGTATTTACAGAGTCAGTCTCCCTTTAAATATACTTCTTAATTACGCACCCATGCAAACAACAAAAGCGGCAGCAAACAGTAAAACACCTAAGCCAAGTATGCCGAGAAATATATAAAATAGTACCAAAATTATTGACGTAATCACTGAACCAGCAACAACTGCAGTATCTTTTGGTTGCGGGTTATAAGGATTGGTTTCTTCCTCAGCTTTAGGAACCTGATTACTATAAGACTTCTCATCCAGCTTATTCTTTGGCGCTTTTTGGTCTGTGGGCTTTTTATCTGTCACTGCTTCCTCCAATGAAAACATGGCTCAATTAAATGAGCATGATGAATCCGATCACTTTTATTATCTAATTCTATCTTATCCCAGCTTAACCACGGCTGATTATGATGCTCCCAGTGTAAACCATTATTGAAAAATAAGGAATTATAGCGGCGACTTTCATATGTACATATCGGTTTACTCGCGATTGGTGGATGCTGTCCATAATTATGCAAAGCAGAAAAAGCCCAGCCAAAATACACCAGTAATAAATACAAAATAAAATATTTAAAACCTATCAAAGCCAGCAAAATAAAAAAGAAAAGTAAGGCAATTTTTTGCACAGGAATACGCGCTTTAATTTCCACAACATCACCCAACTTAGGATCAAACGGCTCAAGCTCCTTCATCGCTGCATTTAATTGGCGTATCCAACCGAAGAAATAAGACGCGACTGAATAGCCCTGTAACTCACCATCTTTTAAAAACCAAGTCGTTGAAAAATCCTTCAAGCTATTGCAGTGTGTATGGTGATTATAGTGATGCACGCGATAACCATCAAAAGGCAAACCCAACAAAAGGCTATTAATAATATTTACCAGCGGCGGATATTTAGAGCGCACATGCACACACTCATGAAAGAAAACATGAATACTAAAACTCAGAAAAATCGCAGCAACTAACATAAAAATAAAAGAGAGGAATACTGAGCTACTCCATAAACTTAAAACAAAAAAACCAATCTCCAGAACTGGAAATACAGCCAGCCCCCAAGGAAAGGCTTTGTTTGTTTTCGTTAGCATTTAATCTTGCAGTGCTGCAAAAGCTTTATCTAAATCAGCCATTAAATCATCCGCCTGTTCCAAGCCAAAACATAATCGTACCAACCCCGTGTCAATGCCCATCTCCACTTTTTCAGCATCACAAAGTGACGCATGACTGCCAGACCAAGGCTGCGCCACCATAGAGCTGACGCACGCCATTCCCGTTCCCGTATCAAACAGACTCAGCGCATGCTTAAATTGATCATAAGATTGTTGATAATCATCCTTAAAATCAAAGAACAAAATACCGCCGTACTGCCTTAACTGATCCCTATCTGTTTCAGGGAAATAGACTTTCTTAATTTCATCCCTAGCCACTAAATAATCATAAAGTATTTCAGTAATACGAACATGCTCACGCATCCGAATCGGAAAAGTATGCAAGCTACGGCGTAATAACCAAGCACTATTCGGATCAAGAATCGCCCCAGAATAAAACCGTGTTTCTAATAATTGTGCAGCCAGACTCTCATCATCCACCGCAATAAAACCACCCATCACATCACTATGACCCGAAATATATTTCGTCGCACTCGCCAATGAAATATGCGCACCACAAGCCAAAGGATTTTGAAATAACGAAGTCGCCCAAGTATTATCAACCACCACCAACGCCTTCGCATTCTTGCGCGCAGTAATCTCAGCCACCTCTTTAATCGGAATCGTCTTTAAAAAAGGATTGGTCGGCGTTTCAAACAACACCATAGAAACATCATCAGGAATCGCCTCGCGCTGCTGCGGATCAGACAAATCCATAATACTTAACTTCAAGCCAATCTGCTCAACATAACGCTGAAACAACTTATAACTACAACCATAAATAAACTGATTAATCAGCAAATGATCACCCGGTCTCAACTGCTGTAAAACCAACATAATCGCCGACATCCCCGTCGTCGTGCTAATCGCAAATTTTGACCCCTCAAGAATCGCCAAAGCCCCCTCAAGCTCGACACTATTCGGGTTACTTTTACGCGTATAAAAATAAGGAGACTCCGCATTAAACGCACTATTTTGATAAATAGGCGTAGCCACAGGATGCGTCACAGCATTATCAATACGGTGATGCAAAGCCTCTGTTTCGGGATGTTTATTGCTCATGGATAAATTCATTTGAAAACTAAAAGCACATTATACCCAATTGTCTAAAAAAGGGGGGGATGCCATACTTAGAGAATGAAAAAAGAAATTAGCTTACAAGACGAATTAACAGAGTTTTTACTTTATACAACAAGCAACGGCTCTGTGAGAGTTGAGACTTTATTACACAATGAAAACTTATGGCTCCCACAAAAACGAATAGCTGAGCTTTTTGGCGTGCAGCGCCCAGCAATAACGAAGCATTTAGCCATATCTTTCAAGACGGAGAATTAAATGAAGATACAGTATGTTCCATTTTGGAACATACTGCGGAAGATGGCAAAACATACAAAACAAAATATTACAATTTAGATGCCATATTGTCTGTAGGCTACCGCGTCAATTCGCGCCAAGCTACCCAATTTAGAATTTGGGCAACAAGCACTCTAAAAGAATATATCATCAAAGGCTTTGCAATGGATGATGACCGTCTTAAAAATGGTCGCCACTTTGGCAAAGATTACTTTAAAGAACTGCTGGATCGAGTTCGCTCCATTCGCGCCAGTGAACGCCGCATCTACCAACAAATTACCAATATATTTGCCGAGTGTTGTGAAGACTATGACAACAATGTCTACAAAATTTTACCAAACACAAAGCCTTAGATTTTATGTTTGATTCCGTAAAACAACTGAGCGTAGAACATGCAGAGCATGGCATAAAACAAGATAAGCAGGAACGCCCTCTCCCTTTGGGAGAAGGTCGTGGCGAGGGGAACAAAGATGAAGAGTAGATTATTCCTAAACCCAGTTTTCAATCTTCAAACCATCGACGCGACTGAACTCGTTAATATTGTTAGTAACCAGCGTCAAACCCAAAGACAATGCGTGAGCAGCAATCCACAAGTCATTACCACCAATAATATTACCCTGTCTCTCCAGATCTGTACGAAGCTTGCCATAAATAGCACCTGCTTTAATGGGCATAGCTTGAACAGGAATAGAATGAATGAGCAGATTCAATTGCTCATGATTTTTTTGTATAAAATTACTGCGTTCACAACCACGGAAAAGCTCACCATAAGTAATCACAGAAATAGAAGCCGACCCTGCTTCCATAGTACGAAAGCGCTCAAGAACTTGAGGAGGACGATGGTTTTTTATATAGATAAAAGTATCGGTATCAATCAAATAGTCCAAACTCATGCATCAAAGTCCCTTTCCTGTGGTGGTAAATCTTCACGTCCATCTTTCATAAAATCATCTGAGAAACCATCAAGAATATCGAAAACCTCCAATAGGTTTTTACGCTTAGGGCGAATCACAAGCTCACCATCACGGCTAAAAATCTCCACCTCTTTAACATCCAGCTGGAACTCCTTAGGAATACGAACTGCCTGTGAATTACCGCTTTTAAAAACCCGAGTTGTGATGTGTGTTGTAGTAGCAGGATCAATCATAAATCACCTTTTGTATATATTTAATGTATATACATTAACATTTTTCACCCAAAATCACAAACAGCCTTTCTTAAACCGTTGGCATCCTCAGTGGTGCAAGAAACTAGAAGCCGTGCAAAAGCAAATAGACCAGACAGAAATATTTAAGAAAGGTCTTTTACAGAAGATGTTCGTTTGAATGCCGACCCTTCGAC
>CAZWEA010000091.1:0-12059 GCA_964632635.1 uncultured Cocleimonas sp.
GAGTTGGTATTACTGAGCAGAACTTATCGCTGCTACGCACTGGTAAAGTTAAGGGTGTGCGTTTCTCCACACTGGAGAAAATTTGTCAGATTTTAGAGTGTCAGCCAGGTGATATTCTCGAATTTGTAAGAGAGGAGAACAATAATAAAGATCCTTAGATTAGATGAAGAAAAAATGAGACTTTATGTTAAAAATTGATGCACCATTTGATACTATATTTGAAATGCATCACAGTTATATATGATATTTTAAATAGTCCATATAAACAAAATGCTTGTTTGACGCATCACATCACTCACCTAACTTACCTGCTGTGAACACAATATAAGACTTCTGTAAGCTCTTTTTATAAATTAAACAAACGATTAAAGTTTTCTGTGGACACGCGTGCGATGTGTTCATAACTACAACCTCGCAATTCAGCCATTTTTTCTGCTACGTGTTTTACATAGGCTGGCTGATTGGGTTTACCACGATTTGGTACGGGTGCTAACCATGGTGAATCAGTTTCAATTAAAAATTTATCTTCTGGAACTAACTTTGCTACTTCCTGTAGTTCTTTTGCGCTGTTAAACGTAACTATGCCTGAAAATGAAATATAGAAATTTAGATCGAGTGATTTTTTTGCCATTTCCCAGTTTTCTGCAAAACAATGCATTACGCCGCCGACTTGATTGGCATTTTCCTCAGTCAAAATTCTTATGGTGTCTTCATTTGCAGAACGTGTGTGAATAATTAAAGGCTTGTTACATCGAATAGATGCTTTAATATGAGTACGAAAAAGATCATGTTGCCATGTCATATCCTCATCGCCATTATCATTGCAACGAAAATAATCTAGTCCTGTCTCGCCTATCGCGATAACTTCTTTATGCTTTGCTAGTTTGAGTAACTCATCGACAGTTGGCGCATATGAGTCTTTATGGGTTGGGTGAACACCTGCAGAACAAAAGATGTTTGGGTAGTCTTGTGCGGGTTTTAATACGTCTTTAAAGTGTTCTGTATCAATACAAACACAGAGAAATTGACTTACGTCGGCTTGTTTCGCAGCAGATAGCATATTCGAAAAATCATCATCAAAATGACTTAAATCGACCTTATCAAGATGGCAATGTGAATCTGTTAGCATTTGTATAATACAACTCTTTAATTTTTAAAGAGTTGTATTATACAAAGTTATTAAGAATTTGTTTATGTTTAGTAAGTTCTTACCAATGGAGGCACATTCGCCCTATTACCAAGCATAGTTTCAATTATGAGCTTCACTTTAGCTTTTGTTGTACCAATAAATTGTATACCGATACCCTGAGTCCCTCTTTCACATGATTCAGGTGCAATCCACATAACTTTTCCTGGTATTGCTAGCTTTTTATCTGATGATTGTAAGTGCATAGATACAATGATTTCATCACCAAATGTATGTTGGGTAGTAGTAGGTACAAAGATTGCTCCACCACGAACAAAAGGCATGTAGCTAGAATGAAGAGCCGCAACATCTTTTAACGTAAGTTTTAATACCGTACGTGCTGGTACTTCTGGCTTAGGTGTAGCTTGCTTATTTGGTATAGGATTTTCTGTAGACATAATATTTATTTTTATTGTTACTTAATTTAGGTTTTATTTACTCCATAAGATTAGCATATTCTCTACAAACATTAGAGGATTAACAGACGTATGGATATAGCGTTTTTGTTTAATGAGTTCCTGATAGATTAGCCAAAACTGATCAATAGATTTTAAGTTACTTAATTCTAATAAAGAAGATGTCAGTTTTTGTTCGGTATTGTTAAGGGTTTTATCTTCAAGAGACTTTTTTATGAAATCCTGTACCCATGTTATTTGCCAATTTAATAGAAATTCAGTGTTATATTTTTCCCATGTTTTAGCAATGACAGTGATAGAAGCTTGGTTCTTGATTGTATCTACTAGATCTTTACTCAGTTTTTCTCGACTTTGTAATTCTTCGACACCTATTTTTAAAGCGTTTAAGGGCTTTCCATAAGCCATATTGAGTAATTCTTTGCTGTTGTCTAGCTCAGGTGCATGTTGTTGCATCCATTTATGAGCTATTGATTTTGAAGGTGTGGGTAATTTTAAAATCTGACATCGGCTTTTAATAGTGGGTAATAATCTATTAAGTTGACTTGTTAAAAGAATAATAACGGTATTATTGGTTGGTTCTTCTAATGACTTTAATAAACTGTTGGCCGCGTTTAGATTCATCCTTTCTACTTGATTGAGTAAAATAACGCGATAACTATTAAAACTACGACTCAAGCTAAGAAATGCAGATAATTGTCGTACTTGGTCAACACCAATTTGTTGTTTGTCTTCTAATAAATCAATATTTAAATAATCAGGATTAGACAGTGCTTCGTATGTTTTACATGCCTGGCATTGGTTACAAGCATCATATACTTTGAGATCAGTACCACTTTCATTTGTAGTAATGCAAAGCAATGATTTGACTATTCTATTTGCGAAGTCCAGCTTCCCTATTCCATTTTCACCTGATATTAACAAGGCATGGGGTAGAATATTTTTGTTGCGAGCTTTTACAAAATAATCCCAACTCCCTTCATGCCAAGGATATTGTTGAGTACTGGATGCTTTTGTAATTTTCATTTTATTATTGATACTTCAGCTTACTAAGTGGCGATAAAAATGAGATAAAATACTTATAATAGAGGCATGAATAGCAACTAAATAGACAACAAGAATCAGGAAGACTTTAGTCATTTTTACTCATCACCTGAGTTATGCTGTGGTCCCTTATTAAGAATTTCTTGAATGAATCCATGAATTTGCTTTTGTACTGTTGGTAATTCATGTTGTGCGTTGACAATTCTGTAGCGATCTGGACTTCCCTTTGCCATGCTTAAATATTCATTTCTAACTTTATTGAAGAAATCTATATGCTGTTGTTCAAAGCGGTCTGTCTCTCCCCTGCTTTTAGCACGAGATAAACCAATTTTTGCGTCTAAATCAAAAAGGAAAGTATAGTTAGGTCTCAATGAACCTTGCACCATGGTTTCTAATAACAAAATATGATCTTTAGAAATTCCTCGCCCTGCTCCTTGATAGGCATAAGTAGCATCTGTAAAACGATCGCACAGTACCCATTTCCCTTGTGCTAAAGCAGGGATAATTTTACGCTGTAGGTGTTCTGCTCGAGCAGCAAACATTAATAGTAATTCGGTATTATGGTGCATTTCTGGTAAGTCTTTAGAAATTAAAATTTCTCTAATAGCCTCACCAATTTCTGTGCCGCCAGGCTCACGAGTGTGTAAAATCTCATGTCCTGCTTGTCCTATTTTTTCGGCTATAAACTCAATATTAGTGGTTTTACCCGCACCTTCGACGCCTTCAAAACTAATAAATAAGCCTTGGTTTATTGTTTTATCAATCACGGCTAATCACCTTTATACCGTTTAGCCTTACCGTTAAGTAGATATTTAATAACAGCTTTTTTATGTTCTTTATATGTTTTGGAAAAGTAAGAGGTTCCATCGCCTTTGGCAACGAAAAACAACATCTCTCCATCGGCAGGATTAAATGCTGCTTTGATTGATGCGACACTAGGTGTTGCGATAGGTGTTGGAGTTAAGCCTTTACGTGTGTACGTATTATAAGGTGTATCCTTTTTTAAATCTTTTTTGCGAATATTCCCTTTATATTTATCACCCATACCATAAATAACAGTTGGATCAGTTTGTAACAGCATATCCTTTTTTAATCGATTAACAAAAACACGCGCCACTTTGTTTCTATCTCTAGGATCTCCCGTTTCTTTTTCAATAATAGATGCCAAAATTAAAGCATCGTAAGGAGTTTCAATTCCTTTATATTTTTTGCGGTTTTGCCACTGCTCATCCAAAAGCTTTTGCATTGCATTATGACTACGCTGTAAAAACTCTAAATCAGTTGTGCCTTTAGGATAGCTAAAAGTATCAGGAAGAAACCATCCCTCGGCTTGATGATGAGAGTATTTAGTCTCAAGCTTACTCATGATATTTTTATAGTCATCATCAGAGAGTGTTTGTTTTAAATTAGGATCAGTTTTAATAATCTTAACAAGATCTTTAAAAATTGTGCCTTCAGGCAGACGTGTTTTATATTGAAGGGTTTTGCCTTTAGTAAAAAGTGATAACACCTGATTGGGTGTTAGTCCTTTTGAAAGCTGATACTCACCCGCTTTTATTTTCGTGTCTTGTTTATTTAGTTTTGCCAAAGCAGTGAAAAACAGTGCTGGCTTAAATAGATTCTGTTGTTCTAAATGCTTTGAAACAGTGCGAATATTACTGCCTTTTTTGATTTCAAAGCTAGAAACATCCTTTGTCAAAGTAGCTTGTTTGAAATCATTAAACTGTGTATATCCGTAGTAACCAACAGCAATTAAAACAAACATTAAAAGTGGCAATAAAACCTTAAAAAAGAATTTCATAGTTTATCCCCTCCTCGCTTATTCTTTTCGAGCGAACTCTCAACTATATCTTTTTAAAGATTAAGGTACCATTGGTACCGCCAAATCCGAATGAATTACTCATCGCAATATCAATTTTGGCATCTCTGGCAGTATTTGCAACATAATCCAAATCACATTCAGGATCCTGATTATCAAGATTGATCGTAGGAGGCAGAATTTGATCGCGTATCGCTAAGACACTGAAAATAGCTTCAATTCCCCCCGCTGCACCTAACAAGTGTCCTGTCATAGACTTTGTAGAACTAACTGCGACATTGTGAGCGTGATCACCTAAAGCGCGTTTTATTGCAACCGTTTCCGCTAAATCACCTGCTGGAGTTGAAGTACCATGAGCATTAACATAGTCAATATCTTCTGGGTTTAAACCTGCATCTTTCAATGCATGATTAATACAGCGTGCTGCTCCCTCACCATCAGTAGATGGAGACGTCATATGATAAGCATCACTACTCATACCAAAACCTACTAATTCACAGTAAATTTCGGCACCACGAGCTTTTGCTGATTCATATTCTTCTAATACTAATACGCCTGCACCGTCACCTAAAATAAAACCATCACGGTCTTTATCCCAAGGGCGACTAGCCGCTGTTGGGTCATCATTACGAGTAGAAAGTGCGCGCATAGCTGCAAAGCCGCCAATTCCCAACGGTGTAGAACACATTTCAGCACCACCACCTAGCATAATATCCGCATCTCCATAAGCAATCATACGCACGGCATCACCAATACTATGTGTTGCGGTAGCACAGGCAGAAACAGGCGACATATTGTGCCCTTTTAAACCCAGCATGATAGAAACATTGCCAGCTACCATGTTTACAATGGAACTAGGCACGAAAAAGGGGGATATTTTTCTAGGACCTTTTTCTAAATAGAGTTTAGTATTTTTCTCGATCGTACCAATTCCACCAATACCAGAACCAATAATCGCACCAAATCTTTCAGCATTTTTTTCGGTGACTTCTAAGCCAGAATCTTTAATCGCATCAGTTGCAGCACCAATACCATAGTGAATGAAAGGATCCATTTTGCGTTGATCTTTTTTCGAAATATAATCATTAACATCGAAGTCATCAACATTTCCAGCAATCTTCACAGTGAAGTCAGTGGTGTCAAAATAACTTTCTGGTATTAAACCTATACCACTATTACCTTCTGTTATATTTTTCCATGATTTCTCTATGGTTGATCCAACCGGAGAAACAATACCAAGACCAGTAACTACTACACGACGTTTTGACACAAGAAATTCCTACTAAATGTATTTAATAAATAAAAAACAAGAAAGCTTAGAGTTATATGACGGGTGGGTCTTATCGACCAACTTACTAAGTTCCAAATAAAAAAACCGCAAGGACTATAGGTGCTTAAGGTTACTCAAGTCGTATAGTCCTGCGGTTTTCACACAGCTTTTAGACGTAAATTTAACCTTGGCTTTTATTTACGTAATCAATAGCTAGTTGAACAGTAGTGATTTTTTCAGCTTCTTCATCAGGTATTTCAGTACCAAACTCTTCTTCTAAAGCCATGACTAATTCAACAGTATCTAATGAGTCCGCGCCTAAATCGTCAACAAAAGAAGCAGCGTTGGTTACTTCAGATTCATCAACACCTAACTGCTCAACAACAACACCTTTTACGCGTGTTTCAATATCACTCATGATTGTTCTATCCTTTTTTTAATCTTAAAAAATTTTAATTCAATATAATTGATCAGCTTGGTGAAACTACAGCCCACACCTTACTTTCAATAAACAAATAATGGAGCTATTGTAAAGAAATTCAAGCTACTACACAATTTAATTGTTGGTTATTTCACTCCATACCCACTCTTAAAGGTCTTTGTAAACGTTCTTTGGTGCTGAGTCCTCACAAAGATGTTAAGACATATACATACCACCATTTACATGTAAAGTTTCACCCGTTATATAAGTCGCCATATCCGATGCTAAAAATAGCACAGCATTTGCAATATCTTCTGGTTGTCCAAGATTCTTTAATGGAATATGAGCAAGTAAACTTGAACGTTGCTCTTCAGATAACTGTTTCGTCATATCTGTATCAATAAACCCAGGTGCTACAACATTAACAGTGACGCCACGAGATCCAATTTCTTGAGCTAGTGATTTTGAAAACCCAACCACACCGGCTTTAGCTGCGGCATAGTTAGCCTGACCTGCATTACCCGTTGCGCCAACCACTGATGAAATTGTAATAATACGACCTTGCCGAGCTTTCATCATACCGCGTAAACATGCCTTACTTAAGCGAAATACTGAAGTCAGGTTAGTTGACATAATATCGTTCCACTCATCTTCTTTCATTCTCATCAAAAGATTATCACGGGTAATTCCAGCATTATTAACCAGTACAGTAATGGCACCAAATTCATCATTGATTGTTTTTAAAACACTATCGATTGAATCAACTTCAGTAACATTAAGTGTCATGCCTGTACCTTTAATGCCGGCTGCTGCAAAATAGTCACTAATTGACTGTGCACCTTTATCAGATGTTGCCGTACCAATAACGGTCGCATTTGCCTTACCTAAAGATTCGGCAATTGCACGCCCTATGCCACGACTTGCACCCGTTACTAATGTGACTTTTCCCTCTAAATCTATCATTTATTATTCCTAATATTATCCATTACACGCATTCAGTGCTTTTTCCAAAGAAGCTGAGTCATTAATCGTAAAATTACCTAGTTTTCTATTAATTCTTCGATTTAGACCAAATAAAATTTTACCGGGGCCAAACTCAATAATCGTATCTGCCTTATAAGTATTCTCTAGATTATTGATGGTATCGACCCAAAGAACAGGTTTATAAAGTTGCTTTGCCAGTGCCTTTTGTTTTTTCTCAGCATCGTCAAAACTAACGGCTTCAAAATTTTGCAACACTGGGAAATTAGCATTTTTAAACTCTGTTGCTGATAGTATTTTCTCTAGCTCATTGGCAGCATTTTTCATTAAACTACAATGAGAAGGGACACTAACTGAAAGTTTAATGGCACGTTTTGCACCTGCTTCTTTAAGCTTTTCGATGGCTGAATCTACTGCACTAGAATCACCCGCTATAACAACCTGACCCGGTGAATTAAAATTAACTGCTTCAACAATCGTGTCTTCACTTATACCAGAACAAATATTTACAATGATTTCATCATCAAGTCCTAAAATAGCAGCCATAGCGCCTTCACCTGCAGGAACCGCTTGTTGCATTAAAGTTGCTCTTTTTGAGACTAACTTGAAAGCATCTTCAAAACCAAGCGAGCCACTGGCAACTAAAGCAGAATATTCACCTAAGCTATGTCCTGCCATCGCAATAGGAAGGCACCCCCCCTGTTTTTGCCAGATACGCCAAACCGCAATACCTGCAGCCAACATAACAGGCTGCGTGTTTTCAGTTTGATTTAATGCATCTTCATTACCTTCATGGGTTAATGCCCATAGATTATTGCCTAAAAAATCAGAAGCTTCCTGAAAAGTTGTTTCGATTTCGTTAAAATCTTTAGCTAATTCAGATAGCATCCCGATAGATTGTGACCCCTGTCCTGGGAATACGGCTGCAAACTGCATTCTTCTTCTCCCCTTGAAATTGCTACAAAACGCCTTATCATAGTAGTAATTGACTGATTATGCACATGATAATATGCTTAAGCCTAGCTTAAGTTGATGTTGCTATAGTGGTTAATAAATAAACCTTGTTAATTACACTTAGTAGTGGATAATACGCGGTTTTTAGATTTAGTTGTTTTTAAGAGTATTGTAGAAGTATGGCAAAAGAAGAAAGTATTGAAATGGAAGGAACCGTAGTGGAAACACTACCAAATACTACATTTAAAGTTGAGTTAGAAAATGGACATGTGGTAAATGCCCATATCTCTGGGCGTATGCGTAAGAATTACATTCGTATATTGACTGGAGATCAGGTAACAGTTCAGTTAACACCTTACGATTTAAGTAAAGGGCGTATAACCTATCGTAGCAAGTAATTTTTATTACTTATAAATTCCAAAGGCACCTGATTAGGTGCTTTTTTGTGCTCATCTGATAACGGTTTAATCATATGGCATCCCCCCCTTTTTTTGAAGATTGTAAACTACTCCGTATCAACCTATATTTAATTGGGTACGGAAACACATCTTCAAACTTGCCCAGTTTAATCTTATCTTGAATCGAAATCCAAAAACTGGCATCTAATAAATCGGCATGGTATTTCATAAAGGGCTTTTTAATATAGTCATTTGCCAGCAAAAAGCGTGAAAACTCTTCTGGGAAAATGTCATTACCAGCAACACTATACCAAGGCTCAGCAGACATTAGTTGTTGGGCATTTTTTGGTTTTGGTATTTTTCTGAAATTACAATCTGTTAGGTATACTATTTCATCATAATCATAAAAAACCACTCGACCTAAACGTGTCACCCCAAAGTTCTTGAAAAGTAAATCTCCTGGGAATATATTGGCAGCAGACAACTCTTTAATAGCATTTCCAAATGACTTTATTAAGCAATCAACACGTTCGTAATCATGCTTTTTTTCAGCCAACTCTAGTTCTATATTTAAAGGCAACATACGACGTTCTATGTAAACATGGTCGATCATTAGCTGTTTTTGCCCATTTTCATTTTTGATTAGTTTAATACTTTTTTCACAGCTATTATGCAGATCATCTAATAATGCCTGAGTAAACCGTTCCAAAGGTAAAACTACTTGGGAGAACTCCAACATATCCGCCATTCGACCTACTCGATCATGTTGCTTCACGAGTTGATATTTCTCTTCTACTTGCTTACGACTAATTTCTTTTGGTGGGGCAAAACTATCACGGATGACCTTAAATACATAAGGGTATGACGGTAAAGTAAACACTGCCATGACCATCCCGGGAATTCCTGGGGCTAAAATCAAATCATCATCAGAGTATTCAAGATGATGTAGAAAGCCACGATAAAATGCTGTTTTACCTTGTTTTTGAAAACCAATAGCGGAGTATAAGCCTTCACTTTTACGCCTTGGCATTAGACTATTCAGAAAATCAACAATAGCCGATGGAACAGGGTGATGTACCATGAAGTACGCATAGGAAAAACCAAATAGTTGTGAAATAGCATCTTCACCAACTAACACCGCATCGACATAAATACTATCTTTCTCATTGTGAAGTAAGGCTAAAGCAAATGGATAAACATCATGTCCATTAATAGCTTTACCAACAATATAGGCTGCTTTATTCCTATAAAATAAAGCACTTATTACTTGATACTGAAAATTTAATTTAGCGGTGCGGTTACCTTTTTTAAAAATCTTACAAATTGAATGAGCAATATGGCGTTTGTCACGATGTAGATTTTCAAAGGGAATTGTTAAATTAAACTGATTTAAAATATATTCTATCGATGTAAAAAAGCCTGTTTTCGCAGGATAATAAGCAAGATAAGTCGGAATCTTAGTCTCTATATATTGTGTCGCTATCGAACTCCTTAAAAAAATAAATTTATTAGTGAAAAACTCCCTTGGAAATATTCGACAAAACAGTGAGTTATAAAATGTTTCTGCTAATTCTGGTTGCTGATGATCCTGTAATAATATAATAAAGTTAGTTTTAACAGCGTTCCATTTTTCAGTATCTATAGGCTTTATTTCAAAGTCATTCTCTAATAATTCAATCGTTTCATTCACACGTTTATCATAAAATTGAATGCGCAAACGTGAATTGAGGCGTTCAGCCTTCCAGTCAGCTGATTCAAATCGTTGTTGTGCACCTGACGTTATTTCGCTAAATATTTTAAAATGATTATCAAATCCTTCTAGTATTTTCTTGGCTATTTTTTTTGATAATGTCATGGCAATAAATCACTCAATTTCACGGCTAAACCCTTCTCTTTCATTATAGTCGATAGATCTATAATTATGTAAAAAACGGGGGGGTGCCATTCAAAACTTAAAGCGGTATACTTGCGCCACTTTTTAAACGAGCTACAGTAACCCATCCATGTTTAGCATTATCTCCGAACGCAAAGAATGTATTAGAAATGATTTACTCTCTGGTCTAACCGTTGCCTTAGCACTAGTCCCAGAAGCCGTTGCATTTGCGTTACTCGCACATCTTGATCCTCTTACGGGACTCTATGCGGCGTTTACAGTCGGCTTAATCGCATCTATTGTTGGCGGAAGACCTGGAATGATTTCTGGCGCAACGGGAGCCATTGCTGTTGTTATAGGTACATTAGTTTTACAACACGGTGAAGAATATCTCTTTGCTGCAGTAATCATGATGGGCGTGATTCAAATTTTGTTTGGAATTTTTCGAATGGGTAAGTTTATCCGCCTCGTGCCCCACCCTGTCTTCCTTGGGTTTGTGAATGGCTTAGCATTGGTAATCTTAATAGCTCAATTCGAACACTTTAAAATTCCCGTAGTGGGTGGTGCTGAAGGCGCTCATGAATGGATTAAAGGCAACGCCTTATATATTATGATAGCTTTGATAATTTTAACTATGGCAATCATTGAGTATTTACCACGTTTTACCAAGGCTATACCATCCACACTAGTTGCTATTGTCGTTGGAACATTAATAGTACTGGGATTAGGGTTAGAAACAAACACCGTTGCTGATCTTGCAGAGAATGGTATTTCTGGTACCTTCCCTCCTTTTCACTTACCTCAAGTTGAGCTAACTTGGGAAGCGTTTAAAATTGTATTTCCCTACGCTATCGTGATGGCACTGGTTGGTTTAATTGAAAGTCTTTTAACCTTGAATCTCGTCGATGAATTGACAGAAACTACAGGTCATCCAAATCGAGAATGTATCGGACAAGGAGTGGCGAACACCGTTACAGGTATGTTCAGTGGTATGGGCGGATGTGCCATGGTAGGACAAAGTATTATCAATATTAAGTCAGGTGGTCGACAGCGCTTATCTGGGATTTCAGCCGCCTTATTTCTATTAATCTTTATCCTTTATGCTGCGCCATTAATTGAAGTCATCCCCATCGCTGTTTTAGTTGGCGTTATGTTTATGGTCGTTATTGGAACCTTTGAATGGGGTAGCTTACGTTTATTAGGGAAAATTCCATTAACTGACTGGCTCATAATCCTTGCGGTTACCGTTATAACGGTTATATCAGACAACCTAGCGCTAGCTGTTATTATTGGAGTGATTCTTTCTGCATTAGTATTTGCATGGGAACACGCACGCCATATCAGCGCTCATATACGAACAGATCGTATGGGTAATAATGTGTATGAAATTACAGGCCCCCTATTCTTTGCTTCAACTCAAAACTTTCAGGAAATTTTCAACCCTAAAACTGATACAGATGATGTAGTAGTCGACTTTAAAAACTCACGAATTGCTGATCATTCTGCCATTGAAGCGATAGATAAACTAGCAGAGCGATATGATCGCGCTGGAAAACGATTGCACCTAAAACATGTCAGCGAAGAGTGTCGCCTTTTACTAAGAAAAGCAGGACCTTTAGTAGAAGTTAATGTCGTAGAAGACCCCAACTACCACATAGCTGATGATAAGTTTGGTTGATTATTTCTCATTTTTTAGCACC
>CAZWEA010000092.1:0-12039 GCA_964632635.1 uncultured Cocleimonas sp.
CCTCAATCATTCTTTTATCTTTAGCTAAACCAGGAACATTTTCCATCATAATTGCTTTAGGGAGTATGGCTTTAACATATCGAACAAATTCGAATACAAGGTCATTGCGTAAATCATTAACCGAAGCAGTCCTATTCCTTAGTTCTATGTGTTGAAAATCCTTGGCATGGAGGGCAACCTGCTAATAGATCTAATTCTCCTTTCGCTAATCCTAAATCCACAAGCATTTTTTTAGGGGATAGTTTACGAATATCCGTTTCGTATAATTTGTGATTTTTATGATTCATTGAATAAGTTTCAATTGCGGCTTCACTGATTTCTAATCCAGCTAGAACATTAAAGCCAGCTTTCTGTAGCCCAACAGTTAAGCCGCCTGCCCCACAGAACAAATCAATTGCTGTGTATTTTTTCATATTAATATAAATTCCCAATAAAAACCGAAGTCAAAATTTATCACCTACGGGGTCAAGTCTTGCCCCGTGCCTTTATTTATAACGCCCTAGCTTTATCTCCACCAAAAAATAACGCAACATTGGAGTCAGGTCTTGCACCGTGCCTTTATTGAGCTAAAGGCAAGATGCTACCACCTAAAATATCACTTTAAAATATTAAACAAATGCCTATTTAATCGTTCAAGTTAAAAAAGCTGTTCATAGAAAATTTGCGCTTACTCTGCCTTGGCTACCAAGAAGTTTGATTTTCCAATTCCTCTTGAATCCCCTAAAATCCCCTGTCGTTGGTCACAAACCTATGCCACTGCATGGTTGTTATTAAGTGATGAAAGCTTATCGAGCGTATCTGGAAACTTACGTACCATCATAATCAAAGCAGCAGCTTGTGCATTGGGTTTGGCTCTTCCCTGCTCCCAGTTTTCAAGTGTACGAATAGACACACGCATACGACGTGCAAAGACAGCACGTGAGACATGTAACTGTTCACGTGTTTCACGAATTAACTCAGCATCAATTTCTAATGGTGGCAGATCATCTACTTCATGGGTGCGCAGAGTAATTTTACCCTCACGCTCCTGTTGCATAGACTCAACGCCATCTATCAATTCATCAAATAGTTTACGTTTTTTTGCTATCTTTTTTGGGGCCATCACGTTTTTCTCCTGGCTGCCAACTCCGTCTGAATCGCCTGTTTCAATTGCTTCTTTTCATATGCGGTTAAATCACTTGCTTCATCTTTATCATAAAGCGTGAAAAACCATATCTGGTGGTCAGCTATCAGGTGATAATAAATCACTCTAAGGCCGCCTCTCTTGCCTTTGCCTCGTTTAGGATCTCTCCATCGAACCTTACGAAAACCACCCGTACCAGGCATTAAATCGCCCATTTGAGGGTTTTCCAATAAGGCCAGCTGCAATGCCCTATATTCCTGATCGTCTAAATATTCTGATAATAATCGTGTAAATAGAGGAGTTTCAAAAAAGACCAGTTTCATTATACTGAGTATACGTTAGTTGCGTATATTTTCAAGTGGAAGTGAGACAATCAATCGTATCCAATTGATATTATTATATATTTATAATAGATAAAATTAAAACTTAGAGAAATCACGAAGATATCTGTTACTTAATTCGTATAAATAGAGGTAAAAAGCTATACCACGTAAATGACTGAATAACTAACCCATTACTTATGCTTATAAAAAATTATGGAATTCATAGCCTACATTTAATTTTTTCCTCCCAACCAGGCTTGTCGATTTCTTCTAACAAATCTCTTATGTCTTGCACTTTCCAAGCTACAATTCTTAGAGATATCTTTTTTGGTAAATATCGGTTCTCTTCCAAGTCGTAATCATTATCTTTCATTTTGATCTCATTTATAGTAAATATTTTGATTACGTAGACTAAATGTAAAACACTTTACTTTGTATACATAATTTCACGTTAACTAGGTTCATTTCTTGTCATCGCGGCAGGTAGCTCACTAAAAAACCATTTTGCCCATATATAAGGTTCCAACCCTGAGGGATCCCCACGAAAATTTGAGTTACCGGTCATTGCGAGGAAACACTTAAAAACATGTGTTTTTCAGTGTTGACGCGGCAATCTCATGTTTATACCTCGATATCATGAGATTGCTTCGGTCATTTTATTCACTCGCAATGACAGGCTTTTATTCTAGTATTAATGTATATTTTCTAAGCTGTTGTTTTTCATCTGTTTTATTCATTATTTCGTGGGGATTCGTCAGGTTCCAACCCTACTTGGAAACCATGTACCCAACGATTAAAAATTAATTGCTGGCCATATTGTGGATTTGCAGGATAAGGTTCATATAATCGTTCATACTCAAGTTGAATAATACCTTTCCAAATTATTATTTTTTTATCTGAGCTATAAACAGTGAGCTCATCACCATCCTTTAATCCAAATAAACCATCGTATCCTTGGTCTTCAGTAAATATAGACCATATTATACCTTCCGTTCCAGTTTCAAAAAACGCTCTAAGATGTGTATCCACTTCATTTCTAATTAACATTTTTCACCCTATGAAATAAAATATTGACTCATCAGATTCTTTTCTAGTGCCGCTTCCTACTAATATGTAAAAGCTATTCGATGTTTCACAAACACAATTATCTGAAAAACGAATAATAGGTGAAGTACGTACCCAGTCACCAAGGTCAAACTTTCGATTACTTGTACGTACTACATTACTTGCTTTTATAATAGCGAGCTATTGACCTTGCATTTCTATGTCTAGCCACATCCAATCTTCAACCACAAAAACACTTTTATATTCAGCTGAATCCGTGACTTTAATCCACATACTATCGAGTTCATCTTGATGGCATCCAAAATTACAAGACTCACCTTCTTCATAGAACGTATTCGTTAAACTTTCCAAAGTCATTTTGTTATTCATAATAAAACTCTCTGCCTTTCTCTAATGAAGCAATCAATTTTGCTTTATACACAAACGATACATTTCAAGTAAATATTTAACGTCGCTCCCTGCACGGTGTGCATGTCCAGCTATTTTTCTAGCTTGAGATCGATAAATATAATGATAAGATTCTAAGTCATGAAACAATTCAACTGCATTTACAAACTCAAGTTCACATCCTACATTCACTGATTCATACAGTCGCCCAACCCAAAAGCCATCCCAGTCAGGTGCATCTGTTAATATTTTTTTACCTTTGAGTTTTTTCTCCATTTGTTCAACAACAAACTCTGGTTCTTTTCCTTTCTCAGACAAATATTGTTTAGTAATCCCATGCAGTGATTGAGCATCTTTACTCCAATCATCATAACTATCAGGGTAGCGATAAATATTTATAAGGTATGACTCAATTGAACCATCCATATTATTCCAGGCTATATCGATTGGATAAGAATTATCAGCAAGAGACGATGCTTCGCAATCTAAAAATATTAGTGAATTAATACTGGTAGATGTATTAATTTTTTTCTCCCACAGTTGAACAGATGGCCTTAAGCTATTAACTTTTTAGTTATGAGATAAATACTGAGGGAGGAATCGACCTCTCACGCATAACCGCCCATGCCATGTCCGTAGACATGTAACGTGGAAGAGCCAAGTTGCATGACTCCTTTTCCTTTTTAACGGTTATGGCCGCAAGGCCTATTAAACTAATTCTAGTTCATATGATATTCAATTGTCAAAGGTTGACTTACTTATGCCAAAAACAGTTTCATCAGTGAAACTTTAAATTTATATTAATTACTTATTTACACGATTGAATACTTTTTAGTTTTAGCAGGTGGAACTGAGCGATCATAGATATCACCTGATACAATAATCACACCGACCTTTTTCTCTTTTGCAATACGAATCAATTCATCCAAGATATATTGCTGATCGTCTATTAAGGATACATTATGAAATTGGCGTCCAAGATGCCAATCAGAAGTGTGTAGAATACGCATAAATAACACTAATCCCTTTTAAATATTACCTTTTTATTCAAGTCTAACATTTAAGGTAGCTCATTGTATGAGCCACTCTCAGTACTATTTTATTTAAAGTTACACATGAAGGTTTTTAATACCCAAATTAACATAATAGGTTTTACGTAGGCCGATATTGCACATTTATAGCTTTATTCTTTAACTGAAAGGTTTTATTGACCTTTCCACCTTTATTTATATATCCATTCTTGATCAATAAAGCGACCATAGTTTCTTAATGCTGGAAGCAACGTCTCATCAGCATAAGTGCAACCTGTTGTACCTTGGTCTTTTTGTTCTTGTTTACCCGTTTCTTCAGGGGTGTGGCCTTTCCCATTAAGTAGCAATTCAAGCATAGGAGCATAACCCGCCTCCCAAGCTTCAATGTTTTCGAATCGCCGTTTTAAATTACCTAATATATCCATACCAGAATAATCCAGATCACCCCAAAAATAGATTGGCCAGCTAGATTCATTATCGCCATACCAATTTTTAGTAAATAAATCTTTCATCATTGAATTACTGCTGCCATGAAAGTGTAAAGAGACACCTTCTTTTTCTCTGATTCTTTGGGCGCTTAACTTAAATCCTGCACTATATACAAGCGCATATTTTTTCAATGTTTGCGGTATACCCATTACACCTTGTGTGTAACTATCCTGGTTCTCAATAAATAATATGCCTTCTATATTATCTGGCAAATATACACTAACTAAAACAGGTCGAACTTTAATATTTAACTGAGGATATAATTGAGTTATTAACTCTTCTCTATTATCGAGAAATTTAGAGTCCTGCCAAAAACACCTAGCACTTAAATTTCTTAATGTTAACTCATCATTTAAATATCTTTTAACATCGATAAAACCATTTATTATTTCTTTAGGTGACTTTCCTTTTGCTGATATTTTTCTAGCACTTAAACGACTCGCATCGCCTATAAATTCCTCCTTATTTTCTTCTACTAAACGTTTCCATTGTTCTAATTCCGATTCCATTATAGGTCTGTTTAACCATTTTCGTAATAAGCTTTCAGATGTCGAAACAAACCTTATACGCCCGTTGGTATATATAGGATCAAGATGGTTTAGTTTTTTGTCTTTTATAAAAACAAATATCGGAGAGTTACCATCAAAAAGTTTCTGTAATAAGCTCCAGGTTAAATCTGCCGCTTCAGCTTCTCCAAACAGTTCTGGTAATATTTTTTGGTTAAGAGTAAAACCAGGCTTAGCATCTTGTTTTTTATCCAACTTACTCAACACATTATGCAATAAAGATTCAATATCACGTTGCTCTTCTAACCATCGTGGTTTCACCAATGAATCTTTATCACGCTGTTCAGGCATTTTCAAACTCTTTCATAAAATCCATTTCAGCCTGATGTTGCTCGACCCTGCGGTGATTTGCCCAAAGCATTTTTATTTTATCAGTATTACATTGCTTTCTATCAACCCAAACACGCGTATTCAACTGTCCTCGAGGAGTTGCACTTGGACATTTCGCAAATACAAATTCATTACTGATCAAATCCATAAAAGGGCCACTTTTGCTTGAAGGCATAATAAAGATAAGTTGTAAGCCAAGACTTCTTGTTAAGTAATCTATAACTTCACGTGAACGTGATTCATCCATTTTTGAAAAAGCTTCATCAACAAGTACCATACGTAAGTGGTTAGCACCTTCAGAAAATCTTAATGCTGATGTGATTGCTGCTGAACGAATGATATATGCTGGTGTTTCTAATTGACCACCACTACCTGTGCCATATTCACTAAGAGCAATAGGCTCTTTGCCTTCTACTTCTTTGTATATTTCATAACGTCGATAATTTCGGTAGTCGGAAATGCGTTCTAGTTCTTTAAGTGCTTTATTCTCATCTTCGTCTAATAACATTTCTAACAGATGATCTCTTACTTTTTCTGATTTTTCTGATAAAGGCATCTCAAACAAATCAACCTCATCAGCCAATGTAGGTTGTTTAATCACTTCATCAAAAAAACGAGCGTATTCTCGATACTCAGGCATCCATTCACTCGCAAAACGAAAGCTTTCCTGATCGGCACCAAATTTATGATGCTGTAATTCTTTATTCAACAATTCAATTTGTCGTTTACCACTGCTGACAGCTTGATGGATGGTATGACAAAGGTGAGTGACAAATGCATTATTAAAACTCGATTTTAACTTTCCAAGTTCATCGTATTTTTCAACTAGAATGTTATTTTTTAAGCGATTATAAATAATGTCTAATTGACTATGCACCTTACAAATAGAACGAAATAAACTTGAATCATAACGAGCTACATTGTTCTCATAGAAAACCGTATCAGCAGGCATACAATCTCCGTTGTGCTGTTCAATTGCTTTCCCTATATCTCGTTCAAGCTTATTGAGCTGTTGCTCTGCATCCTCATAATAATTAGTCGTGATTATTTTATTTAAATCTTTGACTTCAAGTTCAGCTTGTTCTAATTTTTTATCAACATCAAACTCAGACCAGTCCGCAACAATTTCATGTAAGTTACTTTCACAGTTATCGACAGTCTCGAGTGTTTCTTCCTGAAGTTTAGAAAGTTTTTTACGTTTTATTTGCGCATTCTCAATATCTTTATTAAGACCACCTTTTCTCTCAGCAAGTTCATTTAATTGTTGCTGCGAAGTTTTCTCCCTTTCTTTTAAAGCAATAAGTTTTTTCTCTAATTCTTCATGATCAGATAAATCAAGCTGAGATAATAATTTTTCAATCTTTATAATTTCACGCTGCACAACCATTACCGTTGATAAAGCTTCAGCGTAATTTAGATTATCTAAGTCTCGAACATAATCTTGCACTCGCGCGAAGTGTTGCATTTGATCATTTGCTTGCTGCCACTCTTCAGTAATATCTTGTAATTCTTGTTGTTTTGCTTTTAAAGCGCGTTCACGGGCAGCAGCACCAAATACAAGTTCACCATCTGCTATATCACAACGCCACATGCTATAACCACCTGCAGCCATACCATCACATGTTAAGCCTCGCCCTGTTGATTTTAATTCTTGTTCAGATTCAACCATCAAAACAGAACCATAACTTGCGGTTAAATAATTTTTTGCCGTTGCGTGAGAAAATTCAAGCACTTGCACAATAGAATTCTTTTTCTTATGAATATTTTCGCTGTCTTTTTGTGCTTTCTTACCTTGGATGATTTTTGCACGATTATCACGTCCAGGAAGTTGACGAATAACCCGAATAGCTTCTGCTTCAAATGCAGCATCAACAATAATAGAAAAACGAGCTCCGCCTAAATAGCCTTCTATCGCCATTTGCCAGCGTTCATCCTTTACTTCTACATGATCACATAATACACGCGGATCAGCTTTTGGAGAAGATTGCTTAATCGCTTCAATCGCACGTTGGACAAAAGCCGGATAATTCACCTTTTTCTGTTGCAAGCGTTCAATTTCTTTTTTCTTTTGTTCCTTTGTGCCTTTCAGTCTTTCGTAGCGCCTTGTTGCACTGTCCGTTTCTCTACTTAACTGTTCAAAACGGCTTTTTCCTTCTTCTGCCTGATGCCAGTATTGATAACATTTATTATGTAAGTCTTGTGCATGTTGTACATAATCCAAATGCTGCTCTAATTTAGACAAATCAGACGTTAAATCTTTTTGTAGTAATGCATTTATATCTGTATTGTTTTTTTGACTAAATTGAATAACATCACTGAGCTGAGCAAGGCTTTCAAGATCCGTAAATTGTGGCAATAGTTTTTGCATTTGTTGTGTTTGCAACTCATTGCTCAACGAACCAATTCTTTGGGAATTTTTTTCTAGGTTTAAATCCTGCAGCAATAGCGTCTGGCCTTCTGCTATTAACTGCTTTTCATTTTTTTCTAATTGTTGCTCAAGACTATCTTTTTGTTGTAATGCACTAATACCTTGACGCAAAGCCTCTAATTGTAATAGCTCTTCACGCTCTTGTTCTAAACGTTGCTGAGTCTTTACCGTTAAACTTTCATTTTCTTTTAATTCTGATTCAAGCTCTCTCTGCTCAGCCTTTACTTTTAAGTACTTTTTTTGTTGTTCTTTATGAGTATGTAAAGCCAAAGTATATTCAAGCGTATTAAACTCAATCCATTTATCTATATATGATTCAGCATGTTGCTCTGCTTGTTGTAACGTTTCAATGGATTGCACTAACAAACCTGCATCTCTGTCCATTGCATGAATAGTTTTTAATTGACCGGATATGGAACGTATGGCTTCACCTAAATCCTTCTTTTCAAGTATTTCTTCTGAAACAAATTTATTAATACTTGCTACAGGTTTATAAGCCATAAAACGTGAAAATGATTTTGCAGCATTCATCGCCTCTTGTTCAGAAACAGACTCCTTGCGACCTTGGAAAATTCCGTACAGACGTCTTAAATATGCACGTTTTGCATCATATTTTTCTACATGAGTTTTACCAAACTCCCCTATCAAGTGGTTAGTCAATTTGTCCAGAGGAGTAACATATTTACCTGATGGATCTTCACGAATAAAATGTTCTAAGTTAAGCTGTTCCCCAGGTAAAATTAAAAATAACAAGTCATCCTGTCGAGCTACCACCTGCTTAACTGTTTGATCAAGCCATGCACGTACTGCAATAACAGCAGTAAAAGGTTCTGAAGTTTCACCTTTTGTTGGATGGAATACAGCCGCTAGATAACCATCGGTTGCATCATTAGGTCGAGCATAACTACCATCATCACAACCTAATACATAAGAAGCTAATGTGCGTACACGTTTGCCACCTTTACCTCTTTGTGTTGTTTCATCCTGCCCTGGATTATATTGAAATAAATTCTCATGAGCTGCCGTCATAATGGTTTGAATAGCATCACCTACCGTGGTTTTACCTGAACCACTACCTCCTGATAACAGGTTCACGGGGCCCATTTCAAATTCAATATTCGGGATATTTCCCCAGTTAACAAAAATAAACTTTTTTAAAAACATCGATACTATTCCGTCTCTTCTAATTTTTCTTCTTGTGCATTATTACCAAGCATTACTGGTGCACTCTCTAATGCTTGTAACGCCTCATCATTCACAAAACCAACAATCATTGGATGAATTTTTAACCATGCTTCTGCTTTCAACACATCATCTTCATGACGATAATCAATTAAGCGTAATTTTTTACAGCGATTAAAGAGCTGTCGACGTTCAGTAGGTTTGTCAGGTAATGAACGGCCGATAATATTTTTCATAGCTATGTTTATCGCCTCAAAAGATTCAGTAACATAACCCTCGTCATCTACCTGTGCTTCTCTTAACGCTTTATCATATTGCAAACGTAAAATTAATATTAACGCCACTTCTTGTTGACTTAAACGAGCACGTAAACCACCAGAAAAAGCGGTATTTTCTGCTTCTTCCATTCCTGGTACCTGACTCGATGGTGGATATAAGCGAATGTATTCAAAGCGAGTATCATGTAATACCCGAACATCCATCATACTTAAATATTCTTTTATCAAATCTGAAATACGTAAGTAACGATCATAAAGCTGTTGTTCAACTTGGCTTACATCTCGACACAATACTGTGTAATTCAATAAGCGAATAATCAACTCGCGAAACTCATTTAAACTGATATTTTCTTTTTCTAGTTGTTGTTCAATAATATTGGTTAACATTTTAAACCTGTATATCTTTTTCAATCAACTCAATGATGAAGTTATCTGTTTGCTGATAATATTCGGTCGCTGTTGTTTCTTTATCACAACTAAGTTGAAAATAAAATTCAGATGAACCATTACCAGCAGAAGCAATTTCAATAGCATGTGCTGCCATTAACAACTCTCTAGCATTGTTTATAGGTAAATACTGACTATTTATACGGTGGCCTTTTTGTAGAGCATCAACCACATAATTTATTTGTTCTTGATTGTTAACCTGAAAAGCTTTTTCTAAGACCTGCTGTATAAAGAATTTTTTTCGTGATTCTCGATCGACTTTTACCTGAGTTTCTACGTTGGTATTAACTACTCGTTTACGAACCGCGGTGTTTAACTTAAGTGTTGCAGCAGGGTCAACAAAGCTAACAGATAAACCCGCCATCGCTTCTGCCATCGCCTGTAATTTTATTTCTTTTACTTCTTCCGTCATTTCAGCTAAAGATTGACATAATGCAGGCAAGCTTCCTTGTTCACCATAACTACTGTAACTAAGCTGGCGAATAATAATATCTGCGCGACGAGTAAAGCTGTGGAGAGCCAAACGAAGCGCGGGTAACATTATATCGCTGGCACTTAACATGCGCGCTTCGATTCCATCAAGAATTCTGATATATACCGATGCATTATCAGCGGTTCGTAATTCTGGAGCCATTTTTCGCAACTCACCTTCGGCATTTGCTTTAAAGGTATTTTGTTTACGCCGAGCTTTTCGAATCAGTTGTTGTATTTCTTCTCTGTGCTTTTCTACACTATCTGTGGATAAGCGTATTGCCAGATCAGGCATAAAGCGCTGTTCCATGAAGTCAAAAAATTCATCACTCGCTTGTTGAATAACTTGATGTGCTTCTACTTCTTTTACTAGCTGACGTTTACGTTCATCCAATTCAGCGATAATATCGCTAAAATCACTAATAATACGAGCGGAAGCTTCATAAGCATCCAGTAAATCGTAAACATCACCATGATTAATAAATGATTGCAGCGCATTACGTGTATTACGAGTGTTTCGATGTCGAGTACGAAATCCTATGCCCGCTGTTTCAACCATTGGCTGAGTAAACATGCGACCGACTCGGCTAAAACTATATGTACTTTGTAAAGTGGTTTCATCGGCATGAGATTCTAGCCAACCATTTTCCAACAAAAGATTACGAATCCAATGCGCTTGCTCACGATCACTTTTACTCGGTGCAAGATATTCACTTTCATCATCTTCATCTAACACGGGAGCTCGAGCAATTGCTTCTTGAAAAACCTCAAGCAATTGTTCTTGATTGAATGCTCGGGAATAATCTGCTTCTTCACCATAGAGTCGCCCATAGAGGTTTCTCAAGCACTCCATCACCTGTTCACGATACTTGCCTCGAAAGGGACGGAAAAAATGTGTACGGTTTTCTATAAAAAACATAATTAGAAATCTATCTATAGTTTAAAAATAAAACACTATCTGGAGTTAAAATCATGGTTATCTTTTTACCTCTAGATTCCAAGTGGATTCTTTTAAATATATCGAAATGTCCTTATAACTAATAATTATTATTGATTCCAACTCTTGTGATTTCATAGGTTATAAATTAACGAAAAGCACACCAAAACTATACAAATAGTTTTCACAACGATAAATATGGGTTTACCAGTAAATCGCACCATTAGGGGGAGGAACGGTGATATGTTTTTATATTAATGCTGTAAATACTTAATACAAGACACAAACGACGAGGTTCAAAATACCCTTTATTCTTCTTAAATCTCAATCCACTATATCAAACAAGCCCAGTTGAACATAGTGAGAGAGTGCTCGTCAAATTGATAGCCGATATAGCAGTAAGCAAAGAAGCACATTAGTTTTCAAATTAAACGGATAAATATGACATTATTTGATATGAAATTAGTGATGGTTGCAAATCAGGACATTAGATCTCGAAAAACAGTGTTGTATTCAAATTTAGGGCTTTTTTCAGATTCTAAATTTCATGAAAATCACTTTTGGTCACAGAATGGTCACATGGCTTTTTTGGGAGTTTTTTAAGAGGAGAAAAATGTTCGGATTTCGAAAATGGTGGCTACACTGGGATTTGAACCTGGCATCATTATGAGTGAAGAAGCATTCATTAGAGGGTACTTTACTTACAACTTAGTTCTTCTCGGTACGAGATATAATTATATAGTTAGTTTTTAAGGTATATATAGGCTTCTGCAATACCAAACCTCCTTGTTTATGTAGTCACCGTCACTTCAGATATAATTTAGGTAAAGCAATTAAGCATAAAAAAACCCATTACTTATATAATGATGGGCTCTTTGTTGGGTAAGAACAATAACATGCCGTAAGTTATTGAATTTACTAGTAATTTGGCGGAGAGGGTGGGATTCGAACCCACGGTAGGTTGCCCTACGCCGGTTTTCAA
>CAZWEA010000093.1:0-11789 GCA_964632635.1 uncultured Cocleimonas sp.
GTTTAGCGAAAATGCTAAGCTGGGGGGAGAAGGCTCAATGAGTATCAAAGCACTCAACCAAGACGCGCAATAAATTGCTCGCCTGTTAGTTCAAACGTAGAACGTCTGCTTTCAATAAATTAAATACGTTGGAATATTATTCATAGAGTGACTGCTGCTGGCCGAGTGAAGACAGTTAATGAATAAATAACTTGGTTATACTAATATAAAGGTCGGCAGTCGACC
Organism: uncultured Cocleimonas sp.; assembly: GCA_964632635.1. Lineage (GTDB taxonomy): Bacteria > Pseudomonadota > Gammaproteobacteria > Thiotrichales > Thiotrichaceae > Cocleimonas. Next base: position 226 of record CAZWEA010000093.1, read on the forward strand.
CAAAGCGGACACTGGTTTCACAAAGCTCAAACGTATATCTGGCATGAAAGAAATTTGATTATTTAGATGACGCTAACTAGAAAATAGGATTTTACTGTGAAAATTGAGAAAATCTTAATTGAAAACTTCAAATGTTATAAAGGAAAATTTAAATTACCGTTCAATGATGATGTGAATATCCTCGTTGGCAATAATGAGGCCGGAAAGTCAACTATTATCGAAGCAATACATCTCGTTTTAACAGGGATGCTCAATGGGCGTTACTTAAAGAACGACTTGTCTCAATATCTGTTTAACAATGATATTGAAACTCAATATATTGAAAGCTTAAAAACAGATAAGCCAAAACTTCCTCCGTATATTTTAATTGAATTATACTTTAAGGACGATAGTTCTCCGGAAGCTGGGATATTGAAAGGCAATGGAAACTCAGCCAAAGAAGACTCTCCTGGAGTTTTGTATGAAATATTTTTTGATGAGGTTTATAAACCGTTGTACGAAGATTTAGCTAAAAGAAAAGGTGAGATTAATACCATCCCCATAGAGTATTACAAAACTTCGAGGCGATCCTTTGCTCGAAAAGAAATCACATCACAGAGCATACCGGTTAAATCGGCATTAATAGATTCCTCCGGAAACAAAAACCAAAATGGATCAGATGTCTACATCTCCAGAATTATTAGAAACAACTTAGAGGACAAAGAAAAAGTCGACATTTCACAAGCCCATCGACAGATGAAAGAAACATTTATGGGACATCCTTCTGTAAAAAGTATCAATAAGAAAATTAATGACAATGCACTAATAACAGATAAGACCGTCAAAATATCTGTAGATCTCGCCACCCAAAATGCGTGGGAGGCAAGCCTTATGACTTATTTAGACGAAATCCCCTTTCATTATATTGGTAAGGGAGAGCAAAGTATTCTCAAAACGGCGTTAGCTCTAGGTCACAGAAAATCCAAAGAAGCCAATATCATTTTGATAGAAGAACCTGAAAATCATCTATCTCATACTAAGCTCAATGAGCTTTTAGCGCGAATTATCTCCAGCCTAGAAGGAAAGCAAGTTGTACTGTCTACGCACAATAGCTTTGTTGCCAACAAGTTGGGATTACATAGGCTAATTTTGCTACATAACTCTAATGTAACAAAACTCAATGCTCTCTCTAGCGGTACAGAAGAGTTCTTTGAAAAATTGCCAGGTTATGATGTTCTGAGGCTGATATTGTGCAAGAAAGCTGTTCTGGTAGAAGGGGATTGTGATGAGCTTGTTTTTCAAAGAGCTTATAAAGAAAAAAATGACAGGCTTCCTATAGAAGATGGAGTAGATGTCATTTCTGTTGGGACATCCTTCCTAAGGTTTCTTGAGATTGCAGATAATGTCAAAAAAGAAGTTATTGTTCTTACAGACAATGATGGGGATGTTTCTGCACTTGAGAAAAAATATGAAGATTACATCGGTAAAAATAAGAAAGAGCATATCGATATTTTCTATGAGCAGACCGAGCATCAATACTCGGGAACGATTGAAAAATACAATAATAATACCCTTGAGCCTGAAATGCTACGTGCAAATGACCTCATGTCTTTAAGTAAAGCCATAGGTAAGAAAGAAGGTAAGTTTAATAAAGATGATGAGCTTCTTTCTTATATGAAGAACAATAAGACAAAATGTGCTTTGGAAATATTTAAATCCACAAGCCCTATTAAATTCCCCAAATACATTGAAAACGCTTTGGCTAAACTATGAGCGAGAATAAACTTTTAATAGCTGCGGCTGGATCAGGAAAAACAACTTATCTTGTTAAAGAGGCAACGAAAATCACGGAAACACGTGCTTTAATTACTACGTATACAGAAGCTAACGAATTAGAAATCAGGAAAAAACTTAGAGTAATTCCTTCAAACATCACTACTCAGACGTGGTTTTCATTTTTGCTTGAGCATGGTGTTCGTCCTTATCAGAGCTTTATTTTAGATAAAAAAATTAAAGGGATGCTTTTGGTCAACGAGGCATCAGGGATTAAATACACTAACAAGCAAGGTTTTCATGTTGGTTATAAAGAAGATAGTGAGGCTGAAAAACATTATCTTTCTGCAGATGATAGAATATTTTCTGACAAAATTTCTAAATTCATATGTGCATGCAATAAGAAGTCGAATGGAGCCGTGCTTAATCGGTTGAGGCAAATCTATACACATATATTTATTGATGAAGTGCAAGATTTGGCAGGTTACGATCTCGAGCTAATTAAGCTAATGATGAGGGAAGGAATAAAGGTTTACTTGGTTGGCGACCCACGACAAGTGACATACCTTACACACCACCCTAAAAAGCATCCAAAATATAAAGATGGAAAAATAAAAGACTTCATTGTTAACGAGCTTCCTAAAATAATCTCTTGCACAATTGATGAAGATACATTGTCTGTATCTCATAGAAACAATCAAGACATATGCGATCTTGCTTCAAAACTCTACCCTGATCTAGCAGCAAGTTCTCCGTGTGAATGTATTGATTGCGTAGCTTCTCGGCATGTGTCTAACAAAGGTATATATCTAGTCCATCCTGATCATGTTGAGAACTATGTCTCGGATAATAATACAGTCATACAACTCAGATGGGATAAAAGGTCTATGACTTCCCCATCAATAACCTCATACAACTTTGGAAATTCGAAAGGGTTGGGCTTTGATCATGTTCTTATTTACCCAACTCAAGATATGCACGGCTGGTTGTTTGATAATGGCGTAGATTTGAGTTCAGAAACTAGAGCAAAACTCTATGTGGCTATAACAAGGGCAAGACACAGCGTTGCTTTTGTGTCAGATATTAGCTCAAATGAATACGAAATCTACAAGCCTCAAGAATTTGTTAGCTTTGCATCTTAAAATAGATAGTTGAGTGCTTCTAGATGTCCGCTTTTGGCCGTTTGCAGACATGTTGCATGCACCGAGAACAAGTGCTTAACGATAAGCGAAGATTATATATTTAATAAAGAGGTTATATGGAAATGAAACAACTAATTGCTGCAGGAATGCTTTTCTTTATTAGTAATATGTTTTCCCTGACTTGGGCTATTTCTCCAAGTTTTGATTGTGCAAAAGCATCGCAAAGGGTTGAGCGTGTAATTTGTAAGTCAGACAAATTAGCCCGACAAGATTTAAAGCTTAATAAGTTATATCGTAATGTGTTGGATAAATTAACGAGCGACTTAAAAAAAGAAATTAAATCAGAACAGCGTAATTGGTTAAAAAAGAGAAATAAAGATTGCCAATTACGATATTCAGACACTGAGGAGTGCTTGCTAGAATTTTATAGAAAAAGAAATACTAGTTTATCTGCTCTGCTAGCTTTCGATTCATCAGATAGCTCTACCAATTCAGAACTTTCTATTTTACGAGTTACTCCACAAGGAAATGATGTACTTGCAGGTCAGCAGGTAGTTTTCCAGTTTGATAGGCCCGTTGTTCCTATAGGTCAAATGGCTCGTGAATCAGATGAAATTCCCGTTTCAATTACACCAACTTTAAACTGTGAATGGAGGTGGTTAAATACCAGTGCATTATCTTGTCAGCTTAGAGAAGAAGATAAGATGAAACAAGCTACTTTGTATGAAATTACGATGAAGCAGGGTATTAAGACAGAAAATGGAGCTCAACTTAAAACAACATTTAAGCATTCATTTACAACGACTCGACCAAAAATCACCTATACACGTTTTGTTAACTGGTTAAGTCCTGGTACTCCTTTGATTCAGGTTACCTTTAACCAGCCTGTTACAAAATCTTCCGTTGAATCTACTATGACTATGGCAGCTGATGCAGGTAAACCTATCAGTGTTATTGCCTATCCAGATAATTTACCAAGACAATTGCCTTGGTGGATGGCTATAACAAATAAAGACAAGCAGCCTAAAATCAATGATCAATTACAAAAAATTAATGGTGAAGAAGCACGAAAAGTTTGGGTAGTTGAGCCAACAAAAGAATTACCTCTTGATAGTTCAATTTCGTTTGATGTTTCACCGGGACTTAAATCAAGTACAGGCAAAGCAGAGGGTGTTGAATCACGTACAGTTGTTAGTTTTGATACATATCCAGAGTTTGAATTTATAGGGATTCGTTGCACTCTAGAAGGTGAAAGACAGGCTGTAAATATAACAGCTAGTCAACTAGGGAAACTGAAGAAAGATCAATCTATATTCACACGATGCGCTCCATTACGTCCGGTAGCTTTTATCTTTTCATCTCCAGTACTGACATCCATATTTAAGAAATATGTTGGTTTTAAACCTCGCTTGGATGGAGGTAGAAAAGATTACGATCCTTGGGAGAATTCTCATGACTGGTCTCGTCTTACATCTGCTCATAGAAGTGGACGCGAGTATCAAATCTGGTTACCTGAGCTTTTACAAGCTTACGAAATGTATTCAATTTTATTTGATACGAATAATCTTAAAGATGAATTTAACAGAACACTCAAAAATAAAATTTCATTTGATTTTTTCACCAGTCATAGACAAGCGAATTTAAAAATAAATCATCAATTTGCAGTATTGGAGAAAGGTGTAGAAAGCGAAGTACCTTTGTATGTGACCAACCTAGATGATGTGACGGTGACGTACAGTAAATTAGGTGATAAAAGTACGGAGAAGCACGTTGAGCAAAAAATCAATGTGAATAAGGTTGAAGATGTTTCTTATGCTGTTTCTATGGGGGTTCGTAAACTACTCGATAAAGATGACACGGGTATTATATATGCTGCACTTAGTCCAAATCCTACACCGCCAAACTGGTATAGAGACCCTAAGGTTTTAGCCCAAGTTACACCCTATCAAGTTCATTTTAAATTAGGTCACTTTAACTCTCAAGTGTGGGTTACTAAATTTTCTGATGGCGAAGAAGTTAAAAATGCAAAAGTCTCATTACTAATAGGATCGTATGAAGATCTTACCTCACTTACAGATTTAGATATTAAGTCTACAACAGATAAAAATGGATTAGCGATGTTCCCTGGGATGGAACAAATTGATCCAGATTTACAGTATATCTACGGCGGATATCGTGCCGGTAGACCTGGTTTTTTCGTAAAAATTGAACATGATGACGACATTGCTGTTTTACCGTTAAATAATAATTTTTCTATCAGAAGTAGAGGTTCGTGGTCACGGCAAAAAAAGAAAGGTGGACACACTCATACATGGGGTACAACCGCTCAAGGAATATATAAATTAGGTGATACCGTACAATTTAAAATATATGTTCGTGACCAAAGTAATAAACATTGGGTATCGCCGGTAAAAGAAGCGTACAAGTTACAGGTTACTGATCCTCAGAGAAAAACTGTATATGAAATTAATGATATCAAGTTAAATGAATTTGGCTCTTTTGATGGCGAGTTTACCGTTCCGGATCAAGGGGCGGTAGGGTGGTATAAGTTCAAACTTATGCCTGAAAAAAGAGTTAATGAAAAACGTTACCGATTCACATGGGCTCCAATGTCAGTGTTAATTAGTGATTTTACCCCCGCTCCTTTTAAGGTGAGTAATGACTTAAACGGTGATCTCTTTAAAGCCGATGATCAAGTTGAAGTCACTGCATTAGCCACTTTACATTCGGGTGGCCCATTTACAGATGCTGAGATTCGCTTAACTGCAAAATTGAAGCCGAAAGCTTTTATAACAAATAATCCTATAGCTTCAGGTTTTCGTTTTGGCAGTAGTAGTGGGAAATATTTAAATAGACAGCAAAGCAATCTATTAGATATCCGTGGGAAACTCGATGATTTTGGCCAGTATGAGAATGTTTTTGTATTGCCCGTAACAGATATTTATTTTGGCTCAATCGTTGTTGAATCAGCAGTTAAAGACGACAGAGGCAAATTTGTAGCATCCTCATCAACTGCAGACTATGCAGGCAGAGATAGGTTTGTTGGGTTAAGAAATACAAACTGGTTATATAAGAAAAATAAAATTGCAAAGCTTGAATCTTTGGTGGTTGATCAAAAAGGTAATTTAGTTTCAGGTGTGGATATCTCTATTACCATCAATCATCGAGAGTACAAAGCTTCACGTGTTAAAGGCCCAGGTAATGCCTATTTAACCCAAAATATTATGGAGTGGGTAGAAGAAACAAATTGTTCACTAAAAAGTAAAAAAGTTGCAAGCACTTGTGAGTTTAAACCCAAGAACCCTGGTTATTATCAATTTATAGCGACAATTAAAGACAGCAAAGAAAGAGACCATAAAACAACTCTGTATGGATGGGTAACAGGTAGTGGTAACGTTATTTGGGATCAATCAAATGATGCGACGTTACAAATCATTCCGGAACAAACTAAGTATAAGATTGGTGATACAGCAAGATATTTAATTAAAAATCCTTATCCAGGTGCTAAAGCGCTAGTAACAGTCGAACGTTATGGGATTTTAGATAGTTGGGTGGAGACATTAGAAACGAGTACACCCGTTATTAAAGTTCCAGTTAAACCAGATTACCTTCCTGGATTTTATCTATCTGTTGTCATACTTTCCCCTAGAGTTGAGAAACCGTTAGGCCCAAATAAAGTAGATTTAGGAAAGCCAAGTTACCGAATGGGTTATGTGAAAGCCAAGGTCTCTGATCCGTATAAGGAATTAGAGATAAAGGTTTCTACAGATAAAGAGGTTTATAAACCAAGAGATAAAGTAAAAGCAGAAATCAAAATAATTTCTAAGAATTTCAAAAAAGGAATGAAGTTTGAGGTTGCTGTTGCTGTTGTTGATGAATCTGTTTTTGCACTGAACCGCCATGGAGAAAACTATTATGATCCTTATGCAGGGTTCAATCGTTTAGATACTTTAGATGTTAAAAACTTTAGTTTAATTAGTAGATTGGTGGGTAGACAGAAATTTGAAAAGAAAGGCGCAAATCCAGGTGGTGGTGGAGGTGGTTCTGCATACTCTAAATTACGAAATAGATTTAAGTTTGTGAGTTATTGGAATCCTTCTATTAAAACTGATTCTAACGGAAAGGCACAAATTGAGTTTGATGTTCCAGATAACCTGACAGGTTGGAGAATATTTGCATTCGCTGTTACAGAGGATGACAAAATGGGCTTAGGTGATGTCAATTTTAAGGTAAACCGTCCTACTGAAATTAGACCTGTTATGCCTAACCAAGTTATTGAAGGTGATAGTTTTAAAGCAGGCTTTAGTGTTATGAACCGCACAAAACAACTTCGAAAGTTAAAAGTTGATGTGATTGTTGATGGTCCTCTTGCTTCTGGCAAAAAAATGGAGGTCTCCTATAATTTAGATTTAGCTGCATTTAAGCGTAAAACGATTTGGGTGCCAATAAAAACAAAAGGTAGTGGAGAGCTGAAATTTATTGTTGACGGCAAGGATAAAGTAGATGGAGATGCTGTTGAACATACAATGCCGGTTAACAAACGTCGCTCTTTAGAAACAGCTGCAACATATGGAACGACTACCAATGATTCAGTCAGTGTGTCAATCAAAGTGCCTAAAGGCATTCATACTGATGTGGGTTATATTGGTGCAGTATTATCTCCTTCTATTATTAGTAATTTAGATGGTGCCTTTAAATATGTAAAAGATTATCCCTATTTTTGTTGGGAGCAACGACTGACTAAAGCTGTAATGGCAAATTCCTATACTGAACTTAAAGAGTATTTAAATAAAGAAACTATATGGGCTAGTCCAAAAGAAGATGTTTCAAAGGCGTTAAGTGCTGCTGCAAACTTTCAGGCTCCAAATGGAGGCATGGCATACTGGGTTCCCTCGAACTCTCATGTGAGTCCCTATCTTTCGGCTTATACTGCAATAGCTTTCAATTGGTTGCGTCGTGATGGTCATAAAATTCCAAATAAAGTTGAAGAACGTTTACATGACTACTTGTTGAATTTGTTGCGACGTGATGAATTCCCAACTTTTTATAGTAAAGGGATGTCTTCATCTGTTCGAGCTGTGGCACTAGCAGCATTAGCTGAGTCAGGTAAAATTACTGCTGGAGATATTGAACGCTATGAAAGGCATGTTCCAGAAATGGATTTGTTTGGTAAATCTCATTTTCTACAAGCCGCAATAAAAACCGAAGGTGTTGCTAAAAATATAATAAGTACAACAACGAGTTCGATATTGGGGCATGCAAGTCAAACAGGTGGGAAGTTTCAGTTTAATGAACCATGGGATGATAGCTATAAATATATATTGGCGACACCTATGCGTTCTAATTGCTCGGTATTAAGTAGTCTTATTTCGGTTCAGGCAGAATCAAGCAATGGAAAATCAGTTGGAGATATTCCTTTTAAACTGGTAAGAAGTATTACACAGAGTAGAGAGGATAAAGATCACTGGGAAAATACGCAGGAGAATGTTTTTTGTCTCAATGCTTTGATAGATTATGCTTCCATTTATGAAAAAATAAAACCTTCTATGAAAGTTAAAGTTAGGTTTAATAACGAAGTTATAGGTTCCACTCAGTTTTCATCTAAAAAAGATCCTCTTGTTACAATTAAAAGAGGAATGCGTAAAACTGATGAAGGATTATCGTCTAAGCTTGAGATTGAAAGGGAAGGTGATGGGCGATTATATTATTCAGCAAGAATTGCCTATGACCTAAAAGAAGACAATGCATCGCGAATAAACTCGGGTATTGAAATCAGAAGAGAATACTCTGTAGAAAGAGATGGCGAATTCGTTATTCTAAATAGTCCTATGAATGTTAAACGTGGCGAACTCGTTAAAGTTGATTTGTTTATTTCAGTTCCAACTGCAAGACATTTTGTCGTTGTAAATGATCCTATCCCCGGTGGATTAGAACCAGTCAATACTGACTTAGCAACAGCATCTAAGGTAGATGCAGATAAAGCTAAAATAAAGTCAGCCAAGGAATCCTGGTTCTATAAGTTTTCAAACTGGTCATACTACGGTCGTTATTTCTGGAGTTTCTATCATAAGGAGTTAAGACACGATTCTGCAAGGTTCTATGCAGACTATTTACCAGCAGGTAACTATCAGCTTTCTTATACATCTCAAGTTATTGCGGAAGGTGATTTCACCGTTATGCCTGTTCATGTTGAAGAAATGTATGATCCTGATGTATATGGAAAAGGTCTTCCTGCAACATTAAAAGTGAATGAGTAGAGTGCCTTAAGGATATGACTAAATATTTGACAAGGAGAGGTGGTCTCATATCTTTCGCTTTACTCAGCTTAACTTTATTGGTTGCAACGTTATTGTCTATGAAGGAGCTTCCAGAAAGTCTGGTTGAACATGTTAATGTAATTAAAAAAAATGTATATCTTGACAGTCTTGGCAAGCAGTTAAATGTTACATATGAAAATGACTGGAATATACATGATGTTGTTAAGCTGCATGAGATCCCTGAATTTTTGACAAATGCAATCATTCTTTCTGAAGATAAAAGATTTCATAGTCATGGAGGGGTTGATTGGTTTGCTCGACTAAATGCACTAAAGAAAAATATTCTTGCAGGGAAAGTGGTTAGAGGTGCAAGCACAATAACTGAGCAAGTTGTAAGAATGATTCATCCAAGACCAAGAACATTCTGGTCAAGATGGATAGAGGGTTTTGAAGCTATGTCATTGGAACATAGATTCTCAAAACTTGATATTTTAGAATATTATGTAAATCAAGTTCCCTATAAGGCAAGACGCAGAGGCGTGGTTCAGGCTTCAAGATATTATTTTGATAGGGATGTTTCGACACTAGATAAAAAGGAAATGTTAGCTCTCTCTGTTCTCGTGCGTTCACCAACGTGGCTAGACCCAGCAAAGCAGAAGTCTAATTTGGATTGGGCGATTGGTAACTTGGCAAACAGGCTTGGGATGTCAAAGGAAAGTATTCAAAAATTTAGCAAGCATAGGATTGCTTTACGTCAACTACATGCTAAACCTGATATGTCACATTTTATTGGCTTTGCAGAAACGCAAAAGAATAAAGCTTCTTATGCGGGAACGATAAACACAACGATTGATATTGAATTGCAAGTTAAAGCACAGAAAGTTCTTGATAATATACTAGATAGGCTAAATAAATACAATGCTGAAAATGGAGCTGTGCTCATTGTTGATCATGAAACAAATGAAATTATTTCCTGGGTTATTGGGTATGCAGGTGTAGATGGTAAAAAATATAATAAGATAAATGCTGTAACTGTTAAACGTCAACCTGGTTCTGCACTTAAACCTTTACTGTATGCAAAAGCAATCAAAGATGGATGGACGGCGGCGACAATGTTGGATGATTCACCTCTTGAAGAAAGTGTAGGCTTGGGTATGCATACTTATCATAATTACAGTCGTGATCACTATGGATTAATTTCTCTTCGAGAATCATTAGGGAACTCACTTAATATCCCCGCAGTTAAGGCGATACAGTATGTCGGGACGGGAAATTTTTTAAAATTTTTACGTGAGCTAGGTGTTAAAAGTCTATCTGCGCACCCTAATGTCTATGGGGATGGCTTGGCTCTCGGTAATGGTGAATTGACACTTTATGAACTGGTTCAAGCATATACTGTAATGGCGAGAATGGGTGATTATAAACCTCTTTCATTTGTTGATGGTGAGCATATTAATAATGGATCACATCGGGTTCTCTCTGAAGATATTATGAGTCTCATTGCAGATATCATGTCAGATCCGTCAGCTAAAGAAAAAGAATTTGGTTTGGATTCAGTTTTAAATTTTCCGTATCAAACAGCTGTTAAAACAGGTACTTCCAGCGATTATCGTGATGCATGGGCAGTCGGCTTTAATGATAAGTACACGGTTGGTGTTTGGATTGGAAATCTAGATTACTCCGAGATGAATGAGGTCACAGGTTCATCTGGTCCTGCATTAGTTCTACGCTCTTTATTCAATGAGCTGAATAAGTTTAGAGAAGTCAGACCGCTTTATTTTAGTAAGAACTTAATAAGAAAACGTATATGTATTGAAACTGGACTGCTTGAGCGTGATGGGTGTCATGCAAAAGATGAATGGTTCATATCAGGTACGGTACCTACCGGTAGTGTGAAGTTGGCTTCTAAACTTAGAATCCGAAAACCTAGCAACGGCTTAATGCTTGCTATGGATCCTAGAATTCCAGATGAACATGAATATTTTGAATTTGCACTCACGGAACGAGCAGATATTAAAAATGTACGCTGGTACGTAAATGATAAACTGATTGCGGTAACTAATGGTCCAAAGTACAAGTGGAAAGTATCTAAAGGAAAGTATAAAACACGTGCAGAAATCATATTGGATGGAAATGATTCAATTATTAAAACAGCAGTCATTGAATATCGAGTTAATTAATATGAGTAATATTCAAATTATTGTTATTCTTTTTTCATCCGATGCGAGCACAGGTACCCGAGTTAGTGGACATTGAATAGAATAACGGAAAGCGAAGGGATGACTGCTTAGGCCGAAAGCAGTCATTTCTTAAGTTATTTTTTCCACTGTATTTTTTATAATACTGGCAAGTTCTCGTGTTGCCGGGCCGATATTCTGGGGGTGTCCAAAACTCATCACTAAAAATCCTTTGT
>CAZWEA010000094.1:0-2671 GCA_964632635.1 uncultured Cocleimonas sp.
ATGTCCATTTATATTTCATATCCAATTAGAGGTCTAAAAATATCCAATGAAAATTTCAAATTAAGTTTTGCTTTTTTAGTGAAGTAGCTATAATGGCCATTAATAATAAATAACTATTGAGGTATGACTATGAAAATGATGAGTGCTAAAGATGCTAAAAACTCATTTGGTGTATTTCTTGATTCTGTGCAACACGAACCTGTTGTTGTGACGAAAAGAGATCGCCCAGTAGGTGTTATGTTTTCAATGAATGATTTACCAGCAATGACTGATTTTGTGGATGCGATGAAACTCAAAATAAATGCTGGAATTGCTGAAGGAATAGCAGATGCAGATGCTGGTCGAAGCCAAGAAATTACAGAGGACTATTTGGTAAACCTAAAACAAAAACTACAAATGAGATTAGACAATAACAAATCAGGATGAAAGATTACCGCGTAGAACTAATGGATACAGCAGAAGAGTGTTTGTTAGAAATTGGGGAGTACATTGCTTTAGATAACCCTGTAAGGGCTATCAGTTTTATCGAAGAGATTGTTGTAGTTCTTAAGAAAACCTTATCTCTTTTCCCTTTTGCTGGAAGTTTGTATGATGGTATTGAAAATAATAAAACAATCAGAACCTTTGTTCATGGAAACTATACAAGTTACTACCGTGTGAATGAATCTACTCAAACAGTAGAGGTATTATTTGTTTTCAATGGGAAGCGAGAAATTGCTGACTTTATTGAGGGAATACATTAAGGAGATCCTGATCAAGCCCAATTGTTTTAAGCTTGCTAAAACTGCCGATGTGGAAGAATGAAGAATTAGGATATCCATCATTTGACCTTTAAAAACAAGCCGTTTATTGGTAGTTTTACTACCAATATTTGATGGATGTCCATTTTTCGGTCAATTCATAGAGATGCCCATATGGCACCCCCGCCTTTTTTTGATAATTCAAGCTAACTTCTTGTTCGCAACTACTTAAATTGTGATAAGTTATCATTATCTTATTAAAAATAAATGGAGCTTTACGGGTGATCTCAAAAAATGCTAATAACATGCTTAATATTTACCCAGTTGAACAATCATTTAAATTCCCTCTTATTCTTACTGCTTTGTTGGTGTTATTGCCTGCCTTAGCGCTGTATTGGTTCTATGGTGACTCTTCAGTTGTTCCGCGTGCTTTTAAATTATTTATAGGAAACTGGATTTCTCCTATTATTCTATGGTTTTTCAGTGCAAGTTTTTTACATTTATTATTGAAAAAAACGAAGCTTCAAAAAGAGAAAAAACAGAGTGCATTTTTAACTGAAAGAATATTGCCAACCATTATTCGAAATGCCTCTACAGACCCTACCAATAACACACTCCATGATGAGTTAAGCAAATCAACTTCGCAAAATCACATAAACCGAGAGAATTTACTTAGCACTCGCTTAGATTTATTTCTTAATCATCACGATGATGATGTGGATGAAATCTTCAGCTTTAAGGAGCGCGAGCTAATGCGTAGCTCTTTTTCTTTATCTCGATTTATGGTTTGGGCAATTCCTATTATGGGATTTATTGGTACGGTTTGGGGTATCAGTAATGGTATCGCACATTTCTCAGACGCGATGACCACCAGTAATTCCGTTACCGATGTGTCTGCTATGTTAAAAGAAAGCTTACCTTTGGTGACAAATTCATTAGCAACGGCGTTTGATACCACTTTATTGGCACTATTGCTTAGCATTCCATTGATGATGTTAATGATCTCTTTAGAAAAAACTGAAGAATCCTATTTGATCGATCTTGATGAGCGTTGGTTTCATGATATTAAACCCGATTTACAAAGTCATTTTGGTAAAACAACTAGTACTTCTAGCCAAGGTCAAACGGTGATTTCAGGTGGTGGTGATTCTGCGGCAAGTACGCAAATAGTCGCCAATGAAATTCAGCTATTAAGCTCTCAAATAAAAGCGCTTCAGGAAACAATGGAAGATCTTTATGAGACTGTTTTTACATCTAATCTAGGTGATGGGAAGTAAGTGAAATGGCACTCTCTCGCGCCGCACGCTACGCTCGTTACTCTCAAGATAATAAACTTGAAATTAGCCTGTTTCCGTTTTTAAGTATTTTTCTGTGTGTTATGGGCGTGCTGTCATTCATTAATGTCTTAAGCAGTTATAGTACCCCACAAAAAATCCAACTTACTGCACAATTAGAAACAGGTTATAAAGTTGCCTTTCAAATTTTCAGCTTACCCGATGGCATTATTAGTGTGCCTCCAACCAAATATTTAACAAAGCTAATGAATGCAGTGGATGAGGCAGATAGAGACACCATCAACGATATCTTAATAAGGCGCGAAAGTTCTATGGAAAAGCTAATGTCGTATTCAGGTCCTATTATTGATGCGGCGAATGAACCTGAAGTAGAAAGTATCCTTGAAGCAGTTCGGGATATGCGTACCTTGAATGAGTTGGCGCTTAAGGCAAACTATCTTTATGAAGAATTTTTGCTTTTTGGGATTTACCCCAATGGCGGACAAGCGTATCAAAAAATTAGAGATGTAATGAGTGTAAGCCCTGATGCAAAATCACTGAGTATCGGACTTGAACCTTTGGATTCAAATTGGACTCTAAACCTTAAATCTGGTCAAGGAAACAAATGATAAATTTCAGCCCAAACGCACCTGCTGC
>CAZWEA010000094.1:2771-11719 GCA_964632635.1 uncultured Cocleimonas sp.
TAAATGAATTTAATCAGTCTCGATTCACTCACTGATATCGTATCCAATTCCGTTGGCATACTGATTATTTTTGCGGTGATCAATCTGATTCATGATAATAACAAAACTTACCAGCTTGAAATTCCGATTGAACATGCGACTGAACTCAGTCCTGTTTTTTATATTTGCAAAGATGACCGGATTCTAGAAATGGATATGGATAAAATTTTCTCAAATGCGACCTTACAAGCAACACAGGGTGCGGCCGCGAGTAAGCGTATTTTTGCATTAGATTACTCAGGGTTACTCGCCAAGATTGATCGCGATAAGGGGATTTCATTTTATGCGCGTGATACCAGTACTTGGCCCAAATTTCATGAGATTGATAAACGTTTATCATCCTTACGCGAGTCACTAGCAAACATTGACCCTGCCAAACAATTTGCTTTCTTTTTTGTTTATGATACGAGTGAAGAGGGCAGCGCCACGGGCAGTGGTTTTGAAGCCTTTCGCAAAGCACGTGAGCATTTAAAAGGGCGAGCAGTGAAAACAGGCTGGCAACCGGTGAATAGTGAAGCGCCTGCGAATATTTGTGATGAAGGTTTTGATAAACGTTGCAGATATCTACCCTCTTATTTAGGTGGTACTAATTCGGGTAATGTTAATTGATGAAAAAACAACAATTTTCACAGCTAAAAAAACTCTGGGGATTAGATCAAGATACCTCTATCGTAGTATTGCTAGAACACGCTCAAAATAAATTACAAGAAGATCCAGGTAATCCTGAATTAAGCTTTAATGTGGCTGAATTATTACGCCATGAAAATCGTACAGATGAAGCAAAAAGCCTTTATCAAAATGCAGTAAAACTCACTGATCAACGAACTCAACAACGCGCCGAAAATCTTGAACATAGAGTGAAAATGAGCCGTGATCATACGCGTGCGAAGTTTTTATTATTTACCTTTGTACCGCTGATAATCTTGGCACTGATTGCAGGACCTGCATGGAAAATACTTTCTGTGCCAGAACCACTCCCTAAGGAAAGTGACCCAGAGCAGTTTGCTTTCACGCGTTGGTTAGCTAAGCAGCAGATGGTTGAAATCATGACCACCTTGCAACAGCAAAACCCTGAGTTATCTTTTGATTTTAGTCAGCCTGTCGGTCGCCAACAATCTCCAATGGAATTCATGCAGTCTTTAATGCGTCCAGATGCTATTCAACGCCTAAAAAGAGATAAAGAACGGGCTGCGAATAAGAACAATAATGATGGTGATGGTAGACCTGAGTTTCAGTGTAGCCGAGAACCTAGAGTAAGTTGTTCGGCTAGGGATATTCCCAGTGCAGCAGGTGAAAGGCGCACGGAAGTAGTGGCTTTAATGGATGCTTACAATACCATTTTAGAATCTGAACGTGACTGTGAAAAAATAGAGAAATCGATTGAGACCATTGGCGAGCAGTTACAATGGCGAAAATCAGAACGACGCATAAAAGCTACTTTGGAAGACTTTGCGGTTGAGTGTTATTTTCGTAAGAAGAACCTAGGAAAAACTCTAGAGCATGCACGTAAATTACAGTGCTCTGGTGATGTGGGTTATGTCAATTCTGTTTACTGGTATTTGACCGCCATTCACCATCAAAATGGTCAAATAGATAAAGCCAAACAGGCTTACCAATGTTATCAAGAAGCAACAGTATATGTGGAGAAAAATGATTTTAGTCCCGCTTATGTAGCTTCTCGACATCGTGAATCAGGTGCATTGGCATGGTTATATTTTGATGACTTAGCCACCGCTACCGCAGAGTTAAAACGGGGCCGCACCATCTTAAAAAATATCCCTTTAAAAACGCCAGTCATCTCACAGGTAATTTCTGAGATCAACCTAGATCTCATGGAAACCTATGTCACAGCCGATGTTGATGCAGAAAGCTTTGATGATTTGCTGGAAGAAATTAATAGCAGTGGTTTGCTAACCGATGGTTATAAGCAAATCAAAGATACCCTGGCAGCAATATATTTGATGCAGAATAAAAGAAATAAAGAGGCAGTAGTTCCTTTAAACACCTTGGTTAGCCGTTTCAAATTAATGCCAGAGTTTATTTGTGGTTGGGACTGGAGTGGTTTTAAAAGAGGACTGAGTGAATCCATTTCTGATTCTGAAATCCGCCAGAAGGCAGTGGAATTAGTGGACGCTGCAAACTGTTATGAGTCACAAACTATAAAGCAGCGAATCAAGAATATTAATACCGTGCAACAATGGTTACAGCGCAAATGATGGCTTTTAATTACATTCTGAAAATGAGCACACAATCTTCTAAAAAAGGCGGGGGTGCCCTTCGACTGGCTCAGGGTAAACCCAGCCCGTTCGGTGGCATTACTGTTACTCTATTGAGAGGATATTCTTATGCTTAATAGAATTATTCTTTCCTTTATTCAAAAATATCCTACCAGCGTTTTAGCAATGCAAGTTGATGTTTTTGAAAAACCTGCAACCTATAAAAGTTGGATTTATCCAGTGCGTTATTTATTGGCGCTACGTTATCTAAAACATAAGCAAAAAGTGTTGCAACAATTTCGTCATGAACTGATTTACCCAGTGCCAGAAAATGACTTTAAAGCGGAATTAATACGAAGTCTTTCAGGGCAAAAACTAAGTATTAATGAGTTAGGAAACACATTCAAAACACCAAGAATTACACAACCAGCAATTGCCTTTGGTTTTAAATCATACTTAATTTATCCACTGTTAATAGGCGCTTCTATTTTTGGGTTTTATCAGCTAAATGATTGGTATCAGCAACGTAAAATTGAAAATGTACTGGCAAATTATTTGCCGTACTACTCTGATTTATTACACCAAAAGTTATTATTTGAGCGCAATGGAATAACTGCACCATTGGAAAGTCTTGCTGAAAAAGTGACCAGCGTGCAGGAGAAAATTCTTAGCGACTTACCTGAAAGAGATGGCATCCGATCGGTGATGCAAGAACAGTTAGAAAATCTAAAAGATGCCGATAAAAGCAGTGCCGATATTATGTTTGGATTTAAAACGGTGAATACCCTTTTTGATAAACAAGGCATGGATTATTATCTTTCACCTAAGTCTTTTTCACCGCCGTGTTCTTCCCTGATTGAAGCACCTGTGGAAGAAATGATGATGCTCAAAAAACTCGAACAGTTAATGAGTAATAATGATCCTGAGCGTTGCCGCACAACGATGATGACGGTGTATAAAGTACATAATCGAACTCAGCTTTATTATGATGAGGATGCGACGCTAAGTCAGCCAGAATCAGAACAAACCGTTGCCGTTGAACTACCATTATTTCGTGTTAGAAGAATTGATAAAGTACCTGCCGTAGATAGCGCACTGGGACTAACTTATAAAGAACATGGCATCGGTTCTATCATCTTATTAGATCGAATTAAAAGCTTCTCAGAAGAGTCCGTTCTACCAGCGCTGACATTTCAAGGGCGTAATTTTGTGATTCCTTATTGGATGCAAGGCTACTACGAAATTGAAGAAGTCGTCACCAAGGGATATCAAAAAGACATAAAAGCGATTTACCCAGACAAGGTAGAACGGCGTAAAGTTAAGGTTGCGATTAAGCAGTTAATCAAAGATAAAAACCGCATGCAAAATTCAAAAATGCAACGTACCTTAGAGCGAACCAATAGCAATAGTGCCAAAAGTATTTTTGGCAATGGTTTTGATGCAATCAGTGTGCTGTTAGGAAAAAAGAAAGCGAGCCAAAAAGAAAAAGCGAAGCCTATCGCTTTTGCCGAACAGGAGTTATTAAAAAAGCTAGATGATGTATTGCTACCCAGCATCGAATACCATGAGGCGTATCATCAAATCAATAAAAAGCAATGGAAGAAGGCTGCATGGATGAACAAGCTAAAAGATGAACTGACAGACGATGGCATGGATCATATGTTAGAAGAGCTTGGTGCCTATCTAGCGCAATTAGCCAATACCAAGCAGGGTCATAATATCTGGCTTAGCAAACTACTTATCTTTTCATTAAATCCAATGACAAAAGGACAGGCTGAATACTACGCCTCCAGCATCATTCTAACCACCATGGAATCACTTTACCTAAGTGAAAAAGTCGAGCCATACCACGAAAGCGATGTCGATGATAAAACCAATATTTATCGAATTTTGACGATGATGGATAATCAACAAATCCGTGATTTAAGTAGACGCGCTTATGAGGTTTTATTTGAGCGTAAAGTGCCTGATTTATCGTTTAAACCTTAATTATTCGTCTTGTGGCAGTCGGTAGGGTGTTATTTAATAGATGGTGCTTAAGGAAAGCCTGATTAAGTCGAATGGCACCCCCACCTTTTTTACATAATTGCAAAGTCTATTGTTCATTGCTTAGTTCAAAATAGTAGTTCATTAGAGCACAACTCTTTGGTGTTTTAAGTTGCAAGTCATCTTCATTGTATCTTTTGATGACACGCAATTCAGGGCGATAGGCTAGATCTGTGGGTAACTTAACATTCCATACTAAATGTAAATTGATTAGCTTGTTAAGCACCCACCAGCCTGGATCTGCTTGACCTTTATAAATCCCTAACATGGCTGAACCTGGGTAAGCGTGATGGTTGTTATGCCATGATTCTCCCATGGTTAATAACCCTGTGAAGGGGATATTGTGTCCTTGTACGGCGGCACCATCTACGTGCCAATCTCTATTTCCCACATTGTGGGCAAAATGACCGATTAGCCAATGTCCTGTGATAGATACCGCGATACGTGCTGAGATTCCCCATATTAACCATGAAATACCACCGAAGTAGAAAAGTGCGATGGCCCAAGGAAGTTGTTGGAGCATCCAAGTTTTTTCCATGAATTGATAGATTCGATCATTTTTGATGCGAGCTTCAGGTGTAAATTTTGGTGGATTCTCTAATTCTAGGTCACAGTTTAATTGCCACCAGCCATCATGTAAGAAATTACTGCCATGCCGCAAATATGAATGGCATTCACCTTGGCGTTGCGCCCAATCTCTTAGGTCATGTTGTTCAGTCATTCCAAGTGGCCCCGCCATGCCGACTAAAACACCTAAGTGAACAAAAAAGTATTCCAACCACAGTGGGCATTCGTAGCTATTGTGAATTAAGCGCCGATGCATGCCTAGAGAATGCCCTAAGCAGAGGGTTAGTGATGTGAAAATGACAAATACCGCAAAGGCAGATAATGAAAAATAAACTGTTCCGCCAACAATGGCGATGCTTAAATGTGATAAATACCAGAGAGATTTGGTTGGTGCCCAGCGAACAACGCCATGAGCTGCATTGGTAAGAGCGTTTTCTTCCATTCTTAGTATTTCAGTGTGATGAGTTTTATTATTCATTTGATTCTCCCTAGAGTTTTCAATCGATATTTGGCAATAAACTCGTAGATTCTGGCAAGGTAAGGATGAGCACGAGGAAATTTTCTAAGAAAAGCAGATACACGACGGTAATAGGGGATTTTATCCCAAAGGGTTAATACGCCATCGAGTCCTACCTGATGCACACCACTGCTGTCTTTGATATGAATGAGTCGCATTGCATCTTCATAGAGAATTCCTTCGGATTCTAATTCTTCAGGATTGTGGTTTATATCAACCCATTTAATATCTTCATTTTCAGTGTCTTTGCGCACCAGTCTTTGGTAAAGCTTGATCTCTCTTTTGCAGAGTGGACAAGCGCCGTCGTAATATACACAGGTAGTTGACATGGTAAGGCTCCTTATCTATTGATGGAAGAGACCTTTGCACAAAAGATATGACGAATAAAAATGGCTTTATTTCCGCCTGATTTCCCTAAAAATATGCTCAATAGCCCTGCTATTAACCAGATTTTTATGAAAAACAAGCAAAAATACACTCATTTTTCTTTCGCCATTCATTCGTGCAAAGGTCTCTATAAGATAGTTAAAAAATAAAGTGAGAACTTCTGTTTGGATAGAAAAGGAATACAAATACATCAAGGTATATAAAAATCAGTGATTTAAGGACTTGCTAAATGATAATATGGGAACTCGAAGTTATAAGAGAAGTTTAGAAAATGGATAAAACGGAAGAAAAAGCCAATCAAGCACTGAAAGAATTTATTCGATATTCATCTAGCCCTTGGCGTATTGTCTGGACAAATTTTGTGGCAGGAATCTTTAGAGGTTTAGGGGCCATTATTGGTGCATCAGCTTTTATCGCCTTGTTAGTTTGGGTACTTGCCCTCTTTGCTGATATGCCATGGATTGGCGAATATGCCGCGCAGGTTAAATCTACGGTAACTCAGTATGTAAATGAAACCAATTATAATGATGAATTTGATCGCTTAGGTGATTCGCTAGAGCGTATAGAGAAAGGGTTGTCTAAAGAATAGAAGTAGAAATAGTGCATATGGCAGTTCTGCAGAGCCTGTCGAAGTACCCCTGTTTTTACATAATTGGCTTATCAATATTAAATAACGGAGAAGCTCATGCCTCATTGTATTATCGAATATTCAAAAGACATTGATATAGAGCCAAACGCTCTAATTAATCAGGTATTCAAAAGTGCTTTAAACACAAAGCTATTTGAAGAACATCATATTAAAACGCGTACCTTAGTATTTGATCATTATCAAAAAGGCGCTCTCAAAGAAAAGTTTATTCACGTCAGTGCAAAAATTCTCAGCGGACGAACACTAAAGCAGCGCTCGATATTATCTCAATCTATTTTGGATGGGCTGGTAAACCTTGGACTAAACTCAGTCACAATTACGGTTGAGGTGATCGAGATGGAAAGAGGCTCTTATGCTAAAAAAGTACTGTAGTTGTTTTACTTAGGGTATTTGTGGCACTTAGAAAATAAGTCTTTAAAAAACAATCTTCAAAAAAAGGGGGGGGTGCTTCGACTCTGCTCAGCAGAGCTTCCATTGAGAGTTGCAGGCTGCTCTATTATAGGTCAATAGTGCTTCATGCGAAGTTTGCGGGTAGTTTTTGACATCTCAATCATGGCTTTCATTATTTGCATCTCCCGTTGTAAGTCTTGGTAAGCATCGCTGCCAACTTTGATGCCTTTGATTTTTTCTTTAGCTCGGTCGATTGACTTTTTTGCCTCTTCAGCATCAAGTTCATCACTACGAATAATGGTATCGGCGAGTATCGTTACTAGATTGGGTTGTACTTCAACAATTCCACCTGACACAAATATGGACTCAAGGTTTCCTTCTGCCGTTGTGTAATGAGTTTCTCCTGCTTTGAGGGATGAAATAAAAGGCGCATGTCCCACTAGAAAGGTTAAACCTCCCATGCTGCCTGATACTGTGATCTCGCTGACTTTTCCATGGAAAATTTCATGATGGGAGTCAACAATATTGAGGTGAAGTGTATTTTTCATATTAATTGGGTAGGTGTTTAATGATTTATTGGATTGATGATTAGGCGTTTATAAATACTAGAGGTTTTTTTCTTTTCTATAATTTCCAGGTGCCATGCCTGTAATCTCACGAAAAGCTGTGTAAAAGTTAGACTGTGAGGTAAAACCCGTTGATAAACCAACGGACAATACGGATGCTTTAGGCTCATCAATTAACATGCGTTTGGCTTCATTGACTCGGTACTCTCGGATGAGCTTTGAGAAGCTTTTATCAAATCGGGTATTGATCAGCTCGGATAACTGATGATGACTAATTTCCATTTGTTCTGCTAAGACACTTAAACTCAGTGTTTCTTGGGTGAATAACTTATCGACTTCCATTAATTGCCGAAGTTTTAATTCCAGTGCGTTACTGTCAACATTATTCAATGTGCTGGATGCATAGGCTGCTTGTGCTGCCTCGGCAACTTCTTCGGTTATATCTGGAAAGCGTAACAGGGTGAAGACTACGAGGACAAAGGTTGCACCAATTAAAAAAGCATAGGATGAATAAAACAATTTCTCACTAATCAAGGGCAGGATGATACCAAGCAATAACACCAATGCGGCGGTTACAAATAAAGCAGCTAATACCACTAATTCTAATTTGAAACGGGCGCGCTGGGTTCGCAGTGAAAAGACAATATGTGTCAACCATGCAACGTATCCAGTACCAATTAAGAAGGCGAATGGCAGTGCATATTGTCTCGGTAAAAAGAAACTGATCAGCAACGGTAAGGCATGTAAAAATAACAAAGGGCTGTAGCTATTTTCTACTTTTAAAAAGTCTCGGCTGAAAAAGTAAAAGGCAGGTGATACAACAAATAATATAATCGTATAAAATTTAGAATGAATTAGACTATCATCTCCTTGTAGGAAGATGTAATGGGCGACTTGTAATGCTGCAAGACCGACTAATAAGATAATGCCTGCGAGTCGTGGTAGGAATTTCCCTTCATATTTATGACAGTTTAGATGGCTTACTGCCAATACCGCTGTACTGATGATTGAAAACCCGATAAAGAAAGTAGTGATGCTGTGAAGTAGCAAAGTATAAGCCCGATGTGTGATCTGTATTAAACACTATTATACCCACATATTGTTAGCCAAATGCTTTTTTGTATTAATGCTCAATTGAGGAGTTTAGGTTGAACGTAACCGATATATTAATCCCGCTTTATTTGTTAATTACATTAGGTTACTTCTTAAAAAAGTATCAATTTCCAAGTAAAGAGTTCTGGCCAGGTATTGAAAGAATGATCTATTTCATTCTATTTCCAGTGCTCGTTTTTGTGGCTATTTTAAAAGCACCGATGGAGGTTTCTTTATTTATTAACCTTATTACGCTTAGCCTTATCCCCGTTATTATTGCGGGTTTAATACAATTCATTGGTTTATTGTCTCCTAGCATTAGCGGCGCTACTGTTACTTCTATGTATCAAGGCGCGATTAGAACAAACACCCCCATTGCGTTGGTTATCGTTGCTTGGTTGGTTCCTGATACAGGTTTGAGTTTGATGGCAGTGCTGATTTTAATCATGGTTCCTTTTAATAATGTTTCCTCCATTCTT
>CAZWEA010000095.1:0-11454 GCA_964632635.1 uncultured Cocleimonas sp.
TCATCATTGATTAAAACACTACGATCATTTTCTATCTGAGGAAAATCATCGCCTGATGTATCAATTATCATTGCAGGTACTTGATTAATTTTTTGCGTGTTTACATCAATTTCATAGCGATACAAACCCAGTTGTTTAAAACGATGAAAGTGTGAAGCTGAGTCACCCCCATCAAAAATAGGCGACGCATCTTCATGTAATCGTATGGGTAAAGCCACACGATAGTCATCCCCAACCTTTAGTGTCGTTAATCCATGATGTGTATTTAAAGCTGTGGATTCTGAGCCACGTTTGCCGATAATGACTTTATCAACTTCCCGAGGATTTGCTGCATCACTTACATCTATCAATGAAAGCTTAATACCTTGATAAAAAGCACCACGACCATCGCCACCAAATATTCCTCCTTGAGAAGCTATGGCATCTTTTCCTACACCTAACAATAGAGTGTCTGTAATCGGTTGCAGTATTTCAGAGTAACCATCAATTTTAAGTTCACCAGCAATAAAAGGTTCTGACGAATCACTCAAATCTACTATATAAAGCGGATCTGTAATTCTAAACGTCACAACATAAGCGCGATCACCAATAAATCTAGTTGCATATAAGCGTTCGCCCGGTAAACCTATGGGCTCTGGGCGTGCCTTATTGGGTAACTTAGAAATCAGCGTTAATGATTTAGTGGCGGTATCTTCTTTTAAAATACTGAGAACAACAGGTGACTTAGTTTCTGTTGGTGATACAGAGACAGCTTCATCTGTACTCTCTTCACTTTCTGGTGCAATAACACCATCATCAATGGGTAATTCCAACGTTACCCAAATATCTTCATCAAAGGTGACAACTCTTAGCTCATCTCGAGACTCACTAAAACGAAAAGATTTACTACTCTGTCTAAAGCCTAAATGGCCATCCACTTCCCCTGACCCACGATAATCAAAGTCTAAATCTTTATAAGCAAACTTATGAATATCAGTACTTACTTTCGATTCAGCATAGTGCGCAACACCATTATTCACTTGATAACCCCAACGGGTAGTTGCTAGATATAATGATTTCGTTGAAGCATAAATAGCCTCAACATTTCCAACATAACACTGACTTTTAATTTTTGGATTAGCTGATGTTAGATCGACCGCAACTAAGGTAATAATATCCGTAGAACCTTTTTGCCCCTCTTCTACATAACAATCTTTAGCTTGTGCTAACAACTCGCGGGAACCATTCCCTTTACTAAAAGTTGGCAAGAAATCATCGGTGCTTGTATTATCCAGCTCAGCATCATTAATATATTGATAATCTGGGAAATGACGTAATACCATATACAAAGTATCACCATTTCGACGACTATCAACCAATTGTCCATCAAACTTGATTGTTGTTTCAACATTTGCATTTGCTGGAGTTGAAACATCAATAAGCACAAGTTCTGTATCTTGATTTGCAAAAAAACTACTGTCAAACCAGTTAGCGTAAACATCTTGTCGACGGGATGATAATGCAGCGAGACGCTGTTCACCTTGATGTAAATATAGCCCAGAAATACTCCATTTATTATCATCATCACTAAGACGCTTAACTTCAACAAAACCTGTTGAGCCTTGTGTGTCCATGATTCTAATTTCATCAGAACTGTCATTTGAATTTTCAGTAGAAAAACTATTTGTGACATCATCAGGATTAACTGGCAGTGGCGAAGGTGTAGGTGACCCCATAAATACCTTTGAAGGCTTACTCACACTGTAAACATAGCGGCCATCAGTTTTAATTAAATCTGCCTCATCAACACCCTGCTCTTGAATATTGGTGGATGAAACCTGAGGACTTTCAGCTGATTCATCTAATGACGGCGCACTTACCGAAAAATCACCATTGACCGCTTCATCACCATCACCACCTGTTGTATTACTTCGTTTTATTGAATCTTGAAAATAAGTGGATAATATCGCTTCATTACCACGAATAAGCTTGCCTTGAGCAGCGATAGTAGGAGCTTCATCTAATCCAATTCCAGTACCCCCAATACCATCAGATCCACAGCCCCCGAGAAAAACGAACGCTGTGACAAATGTGCTTGTATAGAATATTTTTTTTATCACTTTCATATTAAAATTCCTTCAATTCAAATTAGTACTTTCTTTGTCTTTACTTAGTTTTGTTCTCTTCATGGTAAAGATAAAGACCTATATTTATGCGTTGTTTGCCCCTATGTTTTTCCCTATCTTGTAGCTTTAACTCTGATGCACGTTGGTTAATAATTTTTAATGTATTCATCCCCTGCTCTTCCACTAACTTTTGTAATTCTTTAATTGATTCATCACTTAAATCATCATAATAAACACAACGTTCAAAAAAGACGGGGGCATCAGATAGTAAATTTTGTGATGCGGCACTTAAATGATCCGCAATATTATGGCCAACAAAAAATGCTTTTTCAGCAAGACCATCTTTAGGTATAAATGCATCGGTAATTAGTTGTACTTTATTATCTATACTTAAGGTGACAACACCTAGATTAAGCCATTCGTCCAAAATAACCCTCGGCCTGATATCTTGTTTACAAACACTCGCAACTAGCTCTTCAAAACTTGCTGCTCCTTTGGATTTCAGTGGCAATAGCAAAGGTTTTTTATCCTTATCTAAATATCGCGGCTGTTGTATCCATTTAGACACTAACTGCACACCGACATTAATATTTTCAGGCTCTAAGGTGTCTGTATTTTGCTTGTGTAAACGTTTGATATCTTTACGGTGGATACCCGTTAAAAAACTCAACCGTGTTTGTGTTTGTTTTTTATCATCGATCTGAAAGTTCTTATCTGCCACATCAACATAAATTTCTTTTAGCAATTCAGCTAACTGAGGAAACGTTATGCCTGTCTTTAATAATAAATTTACCAAGGGATACAACATCCTTCGTAGAGCTTTAATCAAAGCTGGAAAATGCATTATTGTCTTAGTTTTTTCAGTTTTATTTTGCATAAGCGATATGATTATAACATAACGTGGGAATATTTCACTCGTTATTTATAAAGTAGAATAAATACACTATTTAAAGATTGTTATAAGCCAAATATAAGTGAATTAGAAAATTACCATAGGCATGACTGGCAATTAACTTATGATCCACTTTTTAGATATTAGAGACTGCCCACCCTTTGTCTTAAGCATTTGCTAGACAATTTTTGTTTGCTTATACTTAATAAACAAACCTCATTAATAAAAATAAAATTATGAATAGACAAGATGTAATTGATTCTTTAGAAGCAGCGCGCCTTGCTCATGCTCGCTGGTTAGTCTTTGGAGGCAAGCTTCACAGAGGAAGTAGTCTTGATACCGTTCAAGCTCCGTTAGCCTGTACTGAATGTGCTTTCGGCAAGTGGTTCTACATTGAACAGGACAATATTAAACATATCCCAGGATTCAATTATCTGGAGAAACTACATGAAGACTTTCATATCTATTATGATGTGCTTTATGAAAATGCACAGCAGCATTATTCAAAGTCGAAATGCTTGATTCTTTGTGAAAAGAGAAAAGCTAAAAAAGAAGCCTCACTCAAAAATGACTACTTACGGCTTAAAGAAAAGTCATCATTACTTATTGAGCAGCTTTTAGAAGTAGAAAAAACAGTTAGTCAAATGTCAGATAAATCTTTTATCCGAAGTAGGAAAATTACTGCATTGGCGTAGTGATTCAAAAATTTTGTCTCACTAAAACATGCTATAAATAGAAATGTGTATCATTCTCATAAATCAAATGATGAAATATTCACATGGATAATCAAGAACAAAAACTCAAAATTGGCGATGGTTTAATCAGCGGCATTATTGCCATCATGCATCAGCTAAAGCAGCGATTGATAGAAACTATGCTACACACTTCTCATTTTTAGATTATATTTTTGGAACGACGATAAAATGAAAAGGATTAGCCAGTAGAATATGGTGTAGTTTGGGACTATGTTCCAGATGGCTTATTTAAACAGTTACTGTTTCCCTTTCGCAAAAAACATCGCTAGCTTTTCATAAGTCTAAAAGTAAGGTTAATGCGAGGTTCACTTACCTTTGAAGTTTTAGGTAAGGTATGCATCCAAAAGCGCTGTGTATCACCCTTCATAATCAATAAACTGCCTACTTCAAGATTGATAGAGACGGTCTCTTTTGATTGTTTATGTTTAAATGAAAACTTTCTTTCTACACCCAAAGATAAAGACGCAATCGCCGCCTGACTATCCAGTGAATATTCATCATCACTATGCCACGCTACACCCTCATCACCATTATGATATAAATTTAATAGACAAGAATTAAAGTGAATACTTACTTTGTCTTCAACAATGGCTTTTAACTGAAGTAAGTCATCTGTCCAAGGTAAAGCTTGTTTGGTGGTATTTGAATAGGTATAGCGAAAGCGTTTATCCCCATACCATGCTATTTTTCGTTTTGTGGTGATGTGTTTGCCATAGAGAATTAACTCATCATTTTTCCATTCGATCGACTCCATCAAGCGATTGAAATAAGACTGACTTCTAGTCGGCTCGATAATTGGACCATAGTAATTAACTACCCCGTCATAGGGTAATAAATTGAGCGTGTTATCAAATGCAAAAAGTGAGATGGCACCCCCCCCTTTTTTTAAAGATTAACTAAGACCTTAGCAACCAAGTGGCGAAAGATAAATGTAATTCACAATGAAAAGCAAAAGATTTTAGCTATTTTACTCGTCATCTGAGTTATCCAGAGTTCTCTAACTATTAGCTTGATTCCATTCAGCAATACCACCTTCTAAATACACCGCATCTAAGCCCTTATCACGTAAAGTTTTTGCAGCGTTTTGACTGACTGCATGACCGTGTACACAATACACCACAACTTGTTTACCTTGTGGAATTTCGCTCGCCCAGCTATCTACCTCATCATGCACTTGCCAAGTAGCATCAGCGATCATTTTTGGGTCACTATCAAAAGCTGGCTTTTTTCGCACATCATAAATTGTTGGTGTATTCTCAGATTTAATTGCCTTGCCTAAGTCTGCGACAGTAATAGAACTCATAGTTTTTCCTTTTTAATTATTCAATTAGCTTTTCTTTAAATATTGGGTAATTTCTTCTTTAGCATCTTTCATCACCGAATCGCGATCGAGTGAATCCAATATATTTTGCACGGTAAGCTTTGGTCCTGTTTCACCCCATGACTTGCCTTTTTTCAGGTAGTCTTCTGCAACACGACCCACAACCAAAGTGCTATACCAAGCCACAGCTCCCTGTGCGAGACCAGTGACAATCGTGGAAAAACCCACAGTACCAATCTTTAACGCCGATGATGCAAGGTGTATCGCCCAAAAAGTAGCATAGAGAACGAGCATTTGTGCGGCAATCGTCTTGATTAACTCCCCTGCTTCTGACTTACTCATAGGAAGCCCATAAATTTTAGATAAGTGAATCACCATGCTAATATCAATGGCAGCTGCAGCCAGTAAATCGGCAACAGGAATAGGGTTTAAAGCTACCGCTACACCTTTACCAATACAATACATATGAATAGTTTCTTCACCTAGCTCTTTGCGTGTTGCTAATAACTTCTCACCTAATTGCTCACTTAAGTTTCCCGCAAATAATGAAGCATTTAATGCAGAAAGTGTTTTACCTTCGGCATCAATAATATCCCATAAACGGGATTTCAAATTTATAATATCTACAGGGCGTTGGCGCACACTTTCATTTTCATTGCCTTCTTCATCAACCATAATAACAATTTGTTTACTGGGTGATGCTGCCGTAAACACAATATTCTCTGCTGTGATTATTCCTTTAACCCGTTTGCGAATAATGGTGCGTAATTCTAATATCTCTTTTTCATTGTATTGGTCTGCTTTATTCACCACTAAAATAATTGGTCGATTTGTCGCTGCCACCATTTTTAAAGCATTTAACTCAATTTCGGTTAAATCACTATCAATCACAAACAGTAATAAATCCGAACGACTGGCAACTTCATGTGCAAGACGTTCACGTTCTTCACCATCTATCTCATTAATGCCTGGTGTATCAATTAAGTAAATACCGCCCGCATCAACTTCCTGCCACTCTTCAATGCCTTCTGTCTTCGTTTCACCATGTAAAATGCTTACACTAAAAGCCTCCTTTCCCAGCAAAGCATTAAGTACAGATGATTTACCCACACTCACGCGACCAAACACCGCAATATGTAAATGTCCCTGCTCTAACTTTTCCAGCATGACACGCAGTTGTTTATATTCCTTGCCTAAAACATTTCTAACTGAATCAGGTACACGCGAATCATCCAACAGCTGAGTAAGACTTTCTTTAGCCATATCAACATTGTTATCGCCCTTGTCACCCTCTAGTTGGTCTATTGATTTCATCACATCTTGCTCAGTATTATTCTCATGATTTTTTTTTGTCGAAAACCAGTTTGGCAAATAACTTTGCACGTGTTTCAAGATCGTCACTTAACATTTCCTTAAAGGTTATCGCTGCCGGAGCGGCTTTTAGTTTACCGCGCTGTTGTAAAGTTTTATTCACCGCTCGCCCAAGTGCATCAAAGATTAATCCATAGGCTACTGCATGAGTTAAACCACCCGTTACTGTACCAATACCAGGGAATGCCTTCATCCCGTTACCCGCAACAGCAAGCAGTATTGGCGCACTTTTTTTCATTTGACCACCGCTGAATTGTAGCAGTTTATCAATCTCAAGTTGGCGTACAGGTACATCATATAAGGCACAAAGTGCCTTCACCATTTGCGTTCCTAAAACCCCTTGAATGACTAAATCAGAACCTGGACTAATTGCTGCCAATGCACCAAAAATTGCTTTTTTAGTGGAGCTTTTAATAATAGCTTCAGCTTTACTTTGGCGAAAATCATCTTTAGCCACATCCAATTTTTGTTTAACTAAAACAAACACGCTCGCATCACGTAAGGTTTCAAGCACATCACTTTGGGTATCAATCTCGTCTTGTAAGGCTTCAGTTAAAGCAGACACATCTGCCTTTCGTTGGCGAATTAAGACTTCTTCACGACCATCGGGAAAAATACGTACCACCTCTTCTTCTCCACCAGAACTGACAAAAACTTGATTGATTTTAATATCAGATTCAACAAACTGCTCTTGAAATCTAGTTGAAATTAATTGCTTATCTTCATCATTAAATCGATCTGATTTATTCAATGCAACAATCATTGGTTTGCCAAAGGCTTTTAATTGCTGGATATCTTCATACTGTGAACGCGATAAATCAGAATCAGTCACATACACCACAACCTGAGCACGAATTGCCTCCTCTTGCGCCATAATATCCAAACTACCACCCGCCTCACTACGCCCCGGTAGATCAGTTAGAACCAATTCATCACCTGAGGTACTTTTCCAAGTATATTGATTAATATCCTGAGTCGAACCACCACGAACATTAATATCCAACTGAATATTAGTGGTATCTTCAGGAGGTAATAGTGCTTTGATAATTGATGACTTGCCCGTACTGACATTACCAAATAAAGCCACATAAATTCTGCCTGTTTTTTGGCGCTCTTGAAGCAGTTCTATTTCACGGCGCAGATTCGATGTTTCCATGCCGACATCTTCTGCATGATCCAATTCTTTGATAATATTTTCTTCGGTGACATCTTCAATGTCAGTAATAGAATCTAAAGTATCTGGACGGATTAATTTATAAACTAACCAGATGCTAAAGACAATAAGGCCAAGGATTAACGAAGAATATATATAGAATAGAGAATCAGGTAAATCTTGCAGGCGCGCCCAAAGATCAAGCGCACTTTTTGTCGCAGTAAACAAAAATGAGAGAAGTAACAAGGTAATCAGAATGACAGCTACAGCAATCAGTCGACGAAACTTTGAAGTAGTCTTTGATGTAGGTTTCGTAGCTTGTGTTGAAGAGGATTTTTTCATTCCTCTTATTAGAACATTTTTTTACGCCTTAAACACGGGAGTGGAAGACAATTATTAAAAAAAGGGGGGGATGCCCTAGAGTTACCCTCCCTTTTTTTAATAAGATAAATCAGTCTCTAAACGTATTCCCACAAAAACGACAACGGGTAAAACGAATATCAGGCAAACTGGATTCTTCTTGTGAGGGTTTTAAGTGAACCACATTTAAACTACCACAATTAGGACAGCTGGAGCCGTCACTACTCTCAATATTAGGTAAGTCTATCTTGATATCACTTACTTTTTTTTTTGAGTCTCCGATATTGTCATTTTTACTTTTATCAAAAGTTGATAATAAATCAGTAGCATCAACTGTGGAGACAGAATCTAAAGGAGGCAGACGATTACCATGCTCTGTAATCAATCGATAACACTGCTTTCTAAATGGCTTTAGAAGCCCTACATTATCAAAAGCTCGTCTAAATTCACTGAGCAATTCTTTGGTCGGTAATTTGGGCTTAAAATCAGGTTGCAAAAAACTAAACAAATATAATTGATGTTTTGCCCAACGTAATAAAGATTCATCATCAAGACAAAGCACTTCTTGTAATGCTAATAAACGTAACAATATGAGTTGCTCGCCCCCGCTCAGCTGTACCATTTTCTTGGACTCAAAAAACTTCTCAAAACGAGACCATGGCAAACTGCTGGCAAACAATGCCATGACACTGATGAAATGAGGGTCTGGAGCCACATATGAATCACCCTTTCCCATTTCCTCTGTTACATATAAATTCACTCTTGCTCCTTGCAATAGATTTGTCTTACGACTTCAATGAAATAAGAATAGGTAAACCCAGAGAAAAGTTATAGAGGCTAACTGTGTCTTGGTAGAGTTAAACAGATAAGCGGTATTATATGATTATTAAGAAATATACTGAAATAACAACTGCTTAAACATTGATCACAGCCATCAAACTTAACGTTTTTTTAATAGATACTATCTATTCACTAAAACAAAAATGCAAAAAAGGTGGGGGTGCCATTAGTGTTATAGGTGTTATGTAATAGCTTTTCACCCACACAATTTATTTTCTTCTGCGAGATCGTCTTGGTCTCTCCTTTTGTGTTGCAGCGCCATCAGCTATAGATAACTTACCCTCTAACTGCGCTTTAGCGCCGGTGCTGAGTTCACCAAGACGCGCGACGATTTCTTCCATTTTAGGAGACTCACCTTTGCTGTGTGAATCAATCGCATTTCTCATTGCTTTTACATGCGCAGGCGAAGTTCCACAACAACCTCCAATAATTCTAGCCCCTGCATCCATCGCCATGGTTGCGTATTCTGCCATGACTGCTTCGGTACCACTATAAACAATCTCACCATCAATATATTCAGGAATACCACAGTTAGCTTTGGAAATAACAATGGCATTCTCTGCCTCATCACCGAGTGCTGTTTGGATGTTGACTATGGCTGCTAATAACTCAGCCGCACCCACCCCACAGTTCGAACCAATTGCAAATAATGGAGATTCCATTTCTGCACTTAGTGTCACGATATCATCTGCTGACAGACCCATCATCGTGCGTCCATTAGTATCAATACTATAGGTAGTCACAATGGGTAAACCCAAGCCTTCACAAGCTTCTACTGCTGCTCTTGCTTCTTCTGGCGATGATAAGGTCTCTATCCAGAAAACATCAACTCCAGCTTTTTTTAAGGCTACAGCCTGCTCACGAAAAGCCTCAACTGCCTGTTGATGCGTTACATCGCCAATCGGTGCTAAAATCTCTCCTGTAGGCCCCATTGACCCAGCAGCAACGATTTGCCGTGATGACTTTTTAATCTCTGCTTTTAATAGTTCGACGGCTTTTACATTTAGCTCTTCAACACGTTTTTCAGCGTTATGTAACTTAAGTCGATAATGGGTTCCACCAAAGGTATTAGTAAGGATAATATCCGAGCCAGCCTCAACAAAATTTCGATAATGCTTAGCGATGCGATCAGGATGTTTATCATTCCAAAGCTCGGGGGCATCACCTGTTTGCAAACCCATACCGAATAAGTTAGAGCCTGTTGCCCCATCGGCGAGTAAGGTGCCTTTTTCTTTTAATAGATCGTTTAATAATGTGGACATAAAGATGAATTTATTATGAAAATTTAATTATCACACCAATAATTAGCAAGTGACTACCAGAATATATTCCCTTGTCGTTCACAAGATAAAAAGTGACGTAAAACTACCCATAGATAATGGATGCAAGCCAATTATGTAAAAAAGGGGGGGATGCCATCTAAGCAAACTATAGTTACCCTGTTTTTGCTAGCAGCTTACTTGCAATGCTTTTAGACTCGCTATTTAATTTCGTGCAAAGTTCTCAACTTACTTAATCCTCTCTATTGAACCTTTTTCTTGTTCTCCAATATAAATGCCAAAGGCATCTAACGCTCTTTCCTTGATATAACGTTCTAACATATTCCGTGTTGCATCATCAGGGAGCATATCAAAAGGGATTTGATCAAAGGCGACAAATTTACCCCGATTTGATAGCTCAATAGGAATAATGGTTTCTACCTGTGCACGATAGTAAATGTGCATAATATTTTCAGATCGTGTTTCAAAAACAGCAAATAAATAGTTTTCTTGTGTAGGAACACCAAGATCAGCAAGTAAGCCACATA
This sequence comes from uncultured Cocleimonas sp., assembly GCA_964632635.1. Classification (GTDB taxonomy): domain Bacteria; phylum Pseudomonadota; class Gammaproteobacteria; order Thiotrichales; family Thiotrichaceae; genus Cocleimonas. The sequence goes on from CAZWEA010000095.1 coordinate 10,605, forward strand.
AACTATTTGGATCATCTTCATTGCCAAGAATAGCGGCAGTAGGTAATTGCACACCTTCATCCTTATCCAATAACAACAGCTTTCCATCATCTTCAATAATACATCCTACCTGTGTATTAATACTTGGATTTTCTAATGCGATGGTGACTTCCTGTTCCAAAGAAACATTGATGTAATTACCACGTAAATACCCTAAAGGTGCATATGGTTCATGATCAAACTCAAGTACACGACCCATTAAAATAATATGGTCACCGGCATCAATAACATCATAAGTCTCACAATCTAGCCAAGCGGTAACGTCATTTATCAATGGCGTGTTTGTGGCGCAACTATGCGTTTCAATATTGGTAAAGCGATTCTCGATTGGACTAGAAAATAAAGTAGAAATATCTCGTTGATCTTCAGAAAGGATATTAACTGCAAAGTTTTTACACATTTTAAACATGGGTAGAAGATAGGAAGATTTTGACAGACAAACCAAAATCAACGGAGGATCAAGCGATACCGAAGTAAAAGAATTTGCAGTAAAGCCAATAGGATCACCCTTTTCATTGCGTGTCGTAACCACGGTAACACCAGTCAGAAATGAACCCAACACCTGCCTATAATCATTTTCATTAAATGACATCTAATTCCCTTTTCTAATTTTATTGACGAAAAGCACTAATTAAAGGATTAATCTTTCGCGGGCTGATATATGCCATCATATGTGCCTCATTGTCAATTACCTTATTCGATCCATTTTTTGTAGCCTATACCTTTTTCTCTGAATAAGGTAGGTTGGACTGAGGCACGAAACCCAACGGATTAATTAAAGCTGATACGTGTTGGGCTTCCTACGTCAGCC
>CAZWEA010000096.1:0-11343 GCA_964632635.1 uncultured Cocleimonas sp.
TATGGTTACACCGAATGATACTTCCAGAACATTATCAGCAAGATATTACAAAGATGGTTCAGAAATTCTCGTATACCAAGGAACAAATAAAAACCCACGACGATTAACTCCTAGAGAATGCGCTCGACTTATGGGATACCCCGATAGTTTCAAAATTCCCGTATCTGACACACAAGCATATAAACAATTTGGAAACTCTGTTGCGGTTCCTGTTATCCATGAGATAGCTAGAATTATGAAACCCTACATCATTGCCATGAAGACACAAGATACTATCAATGATAAACAAGCTAGGTTATTTGGCTAATACAATGATCGAGTCTATCCAAAGTTTAATAAGGTTATTTGAAAAAAATGGAGCTACACGTTTTTACGCAAAAAAGTTAGCTCCAAATGACAATTCTAAAAATCAGCTTTATCTAGGAGGAGACTTTTCTGCCTTAAATATAATTCCGTATGAAGATATCACTGTAGATAGTAGCGTAATCGCAGGTGGGAAAAATGAAAGAGCAAAAGCAAAAGTTACCTTTTATTGGATAAATGAAAATGGAAAGAATCCTGCTCCTAATGTCCAATTGATTCTTTATCCACAATACCCCGAAGTACGAATGTCTGGCTTTCTTAAAGGGTGTAAGTCGGCGCCATCTAAAATTATGTCTTGTAGAGATGAAGGCAGAGTAATGTTTTTTGGAATTACTAATTCTGGCGAGGTATTAGGTTTTACAGTTGGGTCAGAAGACCCTTTAGCTAAAGAGTTATACGCAAGAAAGAATTTAAAAGAGAATGGCGTTTTTATTGAAATCACTGCCGATACAGACGCAAAAGATTCAAAGCAGCATTTATTAACAGAACTAAAACGAATCTATGAAAAGCAATGGATTGATTCAAAAAAATACGGTGCTGATGGTATCAAGCCATATAAAGCAAGAAATGGAGGAGGATATACATTAGAAGCAGAGTTGGGAATATCTGCAAACAGTTATGCGGAACCAGACTTTATGGGCTGGGAAGTTAAGCAATATGGCGTAAGAGATTTCAACAAGTATGCTCCCAAAAGTCCAATCACTCTAATGACACCTGAACCAACAGGAGGCTTGTACAAAGACAAAGGCATTGAAGATTTCATGCAGAAATATGCATATGCAGATAAAAGTGGAAAGCCAAATCGTTTTAATTTTGGTGGTATTTACAGTACTCAACATTGTCATCATAAAGACACAGGGTTATGTCTCTCACTACAGGGGTATGATAACAAAATTCAAAAAATAACTGATATGAATGGTGGAATTGTTCTGCTATCAAAGACACAAGAGGTCGCTGCTATTTGGCACTTTAGTAATATGTTGCAGCATTGGAATCGAAAACATGCACATGCCGCCTATATCCCTTCTTTATTTAAGACACCACCACCACAATATTCCTATGCATGCCAAGTCCTTTTAGCAGAACAAACTGACTTTGATTTATTTCTTAAAGCTGTTGCTAGTGGCATTGTTTATTATGACCCTGCCATAAAATTAGAGAATGCAAAGAGCACAAAACAGAAAATAAAACGCAGAAGCCAGTTTAGAATAAAGCATAAAGACCTTAGCCAAATGTATCATAAACATGAATGGGTTAAATTTGGTAACTGCAAATAACAATATTTAGTAAACCTCTTCATCCGCCAACTCTAACTCAAGCATAGAACTATCCTGAAGATTAAAAGCATACAAAGCCAAATTCGCCTCACGCTCAGCTGCTATCCATTGAAGGCCTAATTCTGAGGTTTCATCTTTAACATAAGCGTTATAGCATTTATAAAAATCTAAATCTCGAGCTAAAAAGTACTGTCTTGCCAATACTATTCCACTCTCATAATGCCTTTCTGACACATCACCAAAACCACTTATTGATAAAAACTTTTCCATAAATCTTCCTTTAATTCATTAACAATTATTTGTTAATAATAAAGGAGATAATTTGCTTACTCCACGGACTATGAGTCACATTCCACACAAAACAGCCAGCCGAGCAACGCGAGACCATGTTGGAGCGTAGCGACGACTACCCGTAGGGCGCATAAAATGCGTAAAAAAGGGGAAAGGTGTGCTTTTACAGCAAGACTTTCTCTATTCCACCATTACTAATCTTTTCAACAAACTTATTCTGCCACTTCTCACCATGCAGTTCTTTCATCATTTCTACAACAATATAATCTGTGTCCATACCTGTATCATCAGCATAACGTGATAGTCCTTGTTGGCAGGCTGGGCAGTTGGTTAGGATTTTAACATTGCCATTTTTGGCGGTGTCTTCTCCTGTGTGCGCTTTAATTCCTTCACGCAGACTTTCCTGCTTTCTAAAGCGTAATTGGCTTGAAATATCGGGTCGGCTTACCGCAAAAGTGCCTGCTTCACCACAACAACGATCTGTTAATAGGACTTCTTGCCCCATTAAGTCGGAGGTTAATTTGGTTGGATCGTAGTTTTTAATGGGTGTGTGACAGGGGTCGTGGTAGACATACTTTGTTCCTGAGACACCTTTTAGTTTTACGTCTTTTTCTAATAAATATTCGTGAATATCCAATAGGCGGCAACCAGGAAATATTTTTTCAAACTCATATTTTAAGAGCTGATCCATACATGTTCCGCACGAAACAATGACTGTATTGATCTCAAGATAAGAGAGTGCCTGAGCGATACGATGGAACAATACACGGTTATCAGTTGAGATTTGTGTACCTTTGTCGATATCTCCACTCGATGTTTGAGGGTAGCCACAACATAAGTATCCTGGTGGCAATACCGTTGTTGCCCCCGTGTTGTATAGCATCGCGATTGTTGCCATTCCTATTTGAGAGAATAGGCGCTCTGAACCACATCCTGGGAAATAGAAAACTGAATCACCACGGTCTTCATCTTTCAAAGCGGGGTCGCGCAATATCGGCACGACTTTATCATCTTCTAAACCCAATACGGCTCTTGTGGTTTGCATTGGAACATGAGCAGGCAAAGGCTTCTTCACAAACTCTACTACATATTCTGTAATATTGGCTTTGCCCGTGGTACCCGCTGGGCGTTTGCTTGATTTTAGCAAACCCAAACGCTTGAATAATTTATGTCCAGTTCGTTGAGCTTTGTAGCCCATTTGAACAAGTCCTGCGCGCATGAGTTTGATTGTTGTGGGGTCTTTAATATTTAAAAATTGCATGGATGCCCATGTCACCACATTGAGTTTTTTCTGTTTACGTTGCTTTAGTATGCTACGCATCCGTACCGTCACATCACCAAAATCAATATTGACAGGACAGGGGTTAAGGCACTTATGGCAAACTGTACAGTGATCAGCTACATCATTCATTTCTTCAAAATGACGCACAGAAATACCACGACCTGTTTGTTCTTCATATAAGAAAGCTTCAAGCATTAAGCCTGTTGCTAGAATCTTATTTCTGGGAGAGTAAAGAAGGTTAGCGCGCGGAATATGCGTATTACAAACTGGCTTACATTTTCCACAACGTAGACAATCTTTTATATCATCGTTTAATGCGCCCAGTTCATTATGCTCTAACAATAATGCTTCTCGTTCGACTAGCCGTAGGGATGGAGTGTACGCATTTTTCAATCCAGAACCTGGCATTAGCTTGCCGCGATTGAAGTGTCCATTTGGGTCAATTTCAGCTTTATAGTTAGCAAAATCCTGAATAACATCATCTTGTAGATAATGCATTTTAGTCAGCCCTATGCCGTGCTCACCAGAAATAACACCATCTAATGAAATGGCTAATTCCATTACTTGATCCACAATCCGTTCTGCTTCATGCATCATTTCATAGTCATTAGAATTGACTGGAATATTGGTGTGTACGTTGCCATCACCTGCATGCATATGTAATGCAACAAAAAGTCTTTTTGAACGAATTGTTGTATGGATTTTCTTTATTTCATCTCGCAGTGGCTTAAGTGTTTGTCCAACAAAGATATCCTCTAAGGGTTTCTTAATCTCTTTTTTATAGGAGATTCTCAAGTCACGACGTAGTAATAAATTAATAATTCGATCATCTTTTCGCTGCTTTTTTCTTGCCTGACTATCCAGCAAATCATCATGTTTGCTTGCCGCTTCGTCCACATTATCAAGAATACTCTGCCAGCGCTTTTGAACTGCGCTCAGATGTTTATTTGCATGATCTATTTTAGCCTGAAAAATGGCATTATTTTCATCGCTCTCTTCATAGTCAGGATGCTTTTTTAATTGTGACTTCAGCGTATCGGTCTTATTTGTAAAAGTATCCAATGCGGCATCAATTAAACTCAACTTATTTTGAATTGATTGATGGATATTGATGCGCTCAATTCCTTCACTATAGACATCCAACTTATCTAGTGGAATAACAACGTCTTCATTGATTTTAAAGGCATTTGTATGTGCGGCAATTGCGGCTGTGCGTGAACGATCTAGCCAAAACTGGCGGCGTGCTTCTGGACTAACCGCAACAAAACCTTCAGCTTCACGTGCATTAGCAAGTTTTATAATATGCGATGCTGCTTCTGCTACTTTTGCTTCATCATCCCCGACAATATCTGCAATTAGCACCATTTTAGGAAAGTCACGACGTGCAGATTTAGGGGAATACTTTACTGCTTTAACATAACGCTCATCAAGATGTTCTAAACCTGCAAGAAGGACATCCTTATTTGCATCTAAATAATCTTTTACTTCAACGATTGCAGGTACAGCTTGTTGTAAATCACTGCCATAAAACTCCATGCAAACGGTACGTACTTGTTCAGGCATTCGGTGTAAAATAAATTCAGCAGAAGTAATTAGACCATCACAACCTTCTTTTTGAATACCTGGTAAACCACCCAGAAACTTATTAGTAACATCTTTACCTAAGCCATGCTTACGAAAGAAGCCTCCTTTAAATTGGAGAACTTCAACTTCACCTTTTTGAGTTTTAGCATCTTTTTCAAATCGAGTAATGCTGAAGCTAACATCTTCTTGATCATGAATTTTACCCAGATTATGGTTTAAGCGTTTAACTTCCAACCATTCTGCATCTGGTGTTACCATTCGCCAAGAAACTAAATTATCTAAGGTTGTGCCCCACATCACTGCTTTTTTGCCACCAGCATTCATGGACACATTTCCTCCAATGGTGGAGGCATCTTGTGAAGTAGGATCAACAGCAAAAACTAAACCTGAGGTAGATGCAGCATCTGATACTCGACGCGTAACGACTCCTGCATCAGCACGAATGACCGCAACGGCTCTCTCAACACCTGGCAATGTAGCCCAATGTATTTCACTAAGATTTTCTAATTTTTCAGTATTGATTACCGCGCTCATAGCATCTAACGGAATTACACCGCCTGTATAACCTGTACCACCACCACGGGGGATAACGGTTAAGCCAAGCTTGATACTCATTTCGACTAGCTCAACAATTTCTTCTTCAGTATCTGGAGTGAGCACAACAAAGGGTAGTTCTACACGCCAATCGGTTGCATCTGTAACATGTGAGACGCGAGCCAAACCATCGAACTGGATATTATCTTTGCGGGTAATTTTGCGATACTTTCGTATAGCACGTGTTCGTAGAGCATAGTAATCAGCAAACCAAGTAGCAAACTCATCTACTGATTTATTAGCAATATCAACTAATTCCAAGGTCATTGAATTACCAGAAGCACGCTCGCTAATACGCTTTAATCGTTCACGTTTAGATTCAATTAATGCATAGCGTCGCTTTTCATTCTCAAGTAAGTCATCTTGAATATAGGGATTACGTTTTACAACCCACATATCGCCAAGAACTTCCAGTAGCATATGTGCCGATAGACCAGTGCCACGTTCACCTCTTAATTCTTCAAAAATCTGCCAAGCACGTTCACCCAGCAAACGCAGGACGATTTCCTTGTCCGAAAAAGAAGTGTAGTTGTAGGGGATTTCCCTGTGTGGCTGTTTAACGTTCATCATGATAAGGCGCGGATTTTAACCTTTATATGTCACTGTGTGAACATGACAAGTTCATTAATCATTAAAAAACTCATGTTTTCTGACGAATAGTGCTCTATAAGTAAATAAATGGATACAGATAAGCTCGTTGCACACCGTGGTGATAATACCCACTTCCCAGAAAATAGTTATGCGTCTCTTGAGTCAGCCCTAAGTGTGGGGGCTAAATACATTGAATTTGATGTTCAGATGATCGCAGACGGGACACTAATTGTTTTTCACGATGTGGATTTAATTCGACTAGTTGGCAATAATATTTCTATTTTTGAAATGAATGCTTCAGACCTAAATTCTATGAGCGTACACTTCCCATCCAAGTTTTCTGAAAAATTCAACCCAACTTTTATTCCTACATTACAAAAAATCCTATCTCTTCTTAAAAAACACCCTAATAGCCATGCATTTGTAGAGATAAAACAAGATAGTATTTCACACTGGGGGCTTAATAAAGTGATGGATGCTTTGCTCAATGTATTAAAACCATATAGCAAGCAAGTCCACATTATTAGTTTCAGTAGTGAAGCACTTGAATACACTCACGCAAATTCCAACATCAAAACAGGCCTAGTATTTGACTTTCTTGATAACAAAATAAAACAGACTGCGAAACAATTAAAACCTGATTATTTAATCTGTCCCTATAGTGCAATTACAAAAGAAACTTTATGGAAAGGAGATTGGCAATGGATGGTCTATTCTTTAAATGATATATCCCTTATTAACGAAGCATTTAAAAGAAAAGATATTAACCTAGTTGAAACGGATAATATTCAGCTGATGTTATCTCAAGGATAAGAAGAGAAAACGAGAAGGAGATATATTCGTCTTAAAATGGCTTTTTAGGCGCATGAAAAAAACTAAGATAGTAGTGATAAAGTGGCCAAATAACTAAACTTGTAATGACTGTCACCCAATAATCCCAGCCTGCTGGAGCAGACCCCGTTATACCTAGAATCCACAAATTAATCAGCAAGTATGTTCCCAAAACAAGAAAAATTAAAAAAAGCTGCTGGATAACGCTATCAACAAGTAACCGTGAACGCATTCTTAAAGACATTATCAGTATGATAACAAAGCCTAGTGCATGTTGACCAATAATTGAACCATAGAGCACATCAACTAATAATCCTACAAACCACGCCAACATTAGACTTGTTCTTGAAGGAGCAACCAATGCCCAATGAATAAATGTCATTGCAATCCATTCTGGACGTAACATAATCCAGTTATCTCTTAAAGGTAAGATTGTTAATACAAAAGCAATAAGCAATGACAAAATTATCGCTCCTTTAAATCTTGGCAATACACCTTCCATTGGCTATTTCTCAGCCTCTTTTTCGGATGGTTTGTCCGCTTTAGATTGTTCAGGTTTTGACGAATAATCTGCACGCCAAATCATTAAAATTTCACGTGTTTTACTATAATCTGTTAAAGACTTGGCTTTTACCGTCATGAAATGATCGCCAGGGTTATAGGCAACGCTATCCACAATAGCAACAGGAAAGTCAGGCGGGAAAAGTTGCCCTAAGCCACTACTAACAAATACATCCCCCGTTTGTACGTCCATTGTTGTTTCTACATGCTTTAACTCAAGCCGATTGATTTTTCCAGTTCCAACTGCAATCACACCTTCTCCTGTACGTGAATTACGCACATGGATGGCATGTTTTGCGTCAGTCAACTGCATAATGACGGCAGAACCTGTTGTAACCGTTTCTGTTTGTCCGTAGATGTTATTTCCCGCTAATGCTACCTGCCCAACAAAAATACCATCATTAGCGCCTTTGTTTATCACCACATTTTTACTGTGTGGATTGGAAGACACAGATAGAATTTCAGTTAATGTAAACTTCTCCCGAACTGCTGGTGTTGCATCAAGTTGGCTTCTTAAGCGTTGGTTTTCTCGTGCAATAGAATGATATTTTTGATCTCTAGCAGCGTAGACACCCACTAAGGTGCGTAACTCTCGATTTGCATTAGACAGTGACTCATGTTCAGAGAAAAATTCTTTAGTTGAATGCACCACTCGATAGGGAAAGTCCACACTAAACTGTAAAGGATATACGAAGTACTTCGTTAAAACAGAGCGAATTGGAGTTAGACGAGACTCTCGATAATCTAGAGTCATAAACGCAAGAGAAATCAATGCTAGAACCACAAACTTAATTAAGTAGCCCTGTTGCTTGCTATCGTCTCGGTCAAGATTGTAAATTTTGGACTCCTAGGAGAAATCATTCTTATGTAATACAGAATTAGGAAGTAGGGTTCTGAGAAATTAAGTTGAACTAGTTAGAAACTATTCTGAAGCCCAAAAATCAAAACCATCATCATCTAACATATCAAGGATACGCCCACCGCCTCTAGCCACACAGGTTAATGGATCATCAGCAACAACAACAGGAATACCTGTTTCTTCCATTAACAAGCGGTCTAAATCACGTAACAACGCTCCACCACCAGTCAACACAATTCCTTTATCTGCAACATCTGCGCCTAACTCAGGTGGCGTTTGCTCCAATGCTGTTTTAACCGCACTCACTATTCCAAATAAAGGTTCTTGTAATGCTTCTAGAATTTCATTACTCGTTAAAGTAAAGCTACGTGGAACACCTTCTGATAGGTTTCTACCCTTCACTTCAAGCTCTAATAGTTCTTTTCCAGGATAAGCTGATCCAATTTCACATTTGATATGTTCAGCCGTTGCTTCTCCAATCAACATGCCGTAATTACGACGCACATAGCTAATAATTGCATCATCTAAACGATCACCACCAATTCGTACAGAGGCAGAATATACAATTCCACGCAAAGACATAATAGCAACTTCTGATGTTCCACCACCAATATCAAGCACCATTGAACCGATCGCTTCATCTATTGGGATACCAGCACCTATCGCTGCTGCCATCGGCTCTTCCACCAAGTATACTTTTCTTGCACCTGCTCCCATCGCTGAATCTTTAATTGCTCGACGCTCAACTTGAGTCGCCCCACAAGGCACACAGATTACAACTCTAGGACGTGGTCCAAAAATCCTTCTTGGCGCTACTTTTGCAATAAAGTGCTGTAGCATTTTTTCCGTGTAGGTGAAGTCAGCTATCACGCCATCCTTCATAGGACGTATTGCTGTTATATTCTCAGGTGTGCGACCTAACATTTTTTTTGCCTCTACACCAACTGCTTCAATTCTCTTTGGGCCACCCGGGCCTCTATCTTGACGAATTGCAACAACGGATGGTTCATCCAAAACAATGCCTTTACCGCGCATATATATCAGTGTGTTAGCTGTTCCCAAGTCAATTGAGATATCATTGGAAAACATACTAAAAAATGATTTAAACATAGAAAGAAAATCCGATTATTGTAATTACAGTAGCCCTAGTACAACAACATGTTCATAATAATAAAGTACTAACCGCGTAATGTACCAATGACTGAGGAATAGAGCAAGAATTAGCTTGCTTTAGCCTAGTTTTTTGGAATATTTTACTTATTAGGCAGCTTAACTTATTAAGAATCATATGGATTAAATTATGTTATTAAAATATAAAACATTTAACTCAGAGTTTAATAACAAAAAAACACCTCTATTCATTCTGCATGGACTCTTAGGCTCAATGGATAATTGGCGAACTCAGGCAAAAAGATTATCAAAAGGTCGTCCTGTATATACCTTAGATTTACGCAACCATGGCAATTCTCCACATGTAAGAGGTATGAGCTATCGTGAAATGTATGAAGATGTTATTGGAGTTATTAAACATGAAAAACTAAAGGAGGTGCATTTACTAGGTCACTCAATGGGAGGAAAGGTCGCAATGCAGCTTGCATTGGCACAAGCTTCGCTTTTAAAAAGTTTGATAATTGTCGATATCGCGCCAAAGCCCTACCCTTTATGGCATCAAAAAACTTTACAAGCAGTCATGAATGCACCAGTAGCAACGATGAGTTCTCGACAGGACATTGACGACTATCTTAAACCATCTATAGAAGATACAGCCGAAAGAAGCTTTATGATAAAAAATCTAACAAGAAATAAAGAAACAGGTGGATTTAGCTGGCGTTGCAATCTCCAGGAAATCAGTAGAGGTTATTTAAAAATCGCTGGGTTTAGTACAGCGCTTGAGCAATTCCCAAACAATACTCTCTTTATTCGCGGTGAAAATTCAAACTATATTGATAAATCAGACCAACCATTGATCCAAAACCTATTTCCACAAGCAGAAATATTTAGTATAAACCACAGCGGACATTTACCCCACATCCAACAAGCCGATGATTTTTTTGAAATGGTTAATACTTTTTTAATCACACAAGAATAGCATCTAAGTAAGATGCTTTAAAAAAGTTCAAAAAAAAGTAGAAAAAATTTGACAACACATATAGAAGTATATTAGCATATGCTCATATTCAAACATTAATGAATACTTATACACTAACTCAAAAGGAAATTATTATGAAATTACAAGCTATCACATTTACTGCATTAATCGCTCTTACTGGAACAGCTTCTGCAGATTGGTTTGACGGATTCAATAACGGCAACGCAAACGGAAATGGTTACGGTACTGCACAAGGCAACACTAACGGTGCTGGAAATGGCGCTGGAAATGGTCAAGCAAAAGGAAACGGCTGGGGAACTGGTAAAGGCGACGCAGACGGAGAAGTTGATTTCTCTATCTCTTTTAAAGGTAAAGGTCGTACTGATATGGATACTGCTGGTAACCTAACTGGAAATGGCGAAGGCGCTGGCAACACTGCTGGTAACTGGACTGGAAACGGAAACACTGCTGGAAACGTAAGCGGCAATGGTACTGGTGCTAATGCAACTAACGGCAATGCAAACACTACTGCTGCTACTAACAGCTTTGCTCCTGCTAAATTTGCTCCTGCTGGATTCAACCCTGCACGTACAGGTGCTGCTACACAGGATTACACACAGCTTAAAGCTATGTGGGAAGCACAACGTAAACAAGCTGATGAAATGCTTAAGCGCATTGAAGCTGCACAAAAAGCGACTACTCCTAATTCTTAATTCTATATGTAAATAAGATTTAAAAAAGAGCATCCTCTGAAGCCCCGCATTGCGGGGCTTTTTTGTGCTTGCTATTTCTAGTAATGATTCTAGTATTGAATAATGAATTCACCGTACCCTAAAGATAAACATGCCTCATTACGAACCTTAGCGATGCCAGCCGATGCCAATCCAAGTGGCGATGTTTTTGGTGGTTGGATTATGTCTCAAATGGACATCGCCGGAGCTTCTTATGCTAGGCATATAGCCAATGCTCGTGTTGTCACAGTTGCGGTTGAAGCTATGACGTTTCACCTTCCAGTATTTGT
>CAZWEA010000097.1:0-11269 GCA_964632635.1 uncultured Cocleimonas sp.
CAATTGCAGGATTCTAATTTGGAATTTGATCTTATTTTACCTGATGAGGATGAGTCGTTATATGCTAGATTAACAACACTACAACAATGGTGTAGTGGGTTTATTATAGGCGTGAGTATGGCTGGTATTAAAGACTATAAAACGTTACCGGATGATTCACGTGAGTTACTAACTGATTTCACAGAAATCGGAACAGCGGGCGAGTTTGATCTTGGTGACGAGGAAGAGTCTGAAGAAGCGTATATCGAAATTAGTGAATATGTACGTATGGGGGTTTTGTTAATTAATGAAGAATTACAACCTATTAAGCAATCATCGATGATTCATTGATATGAATAAAATAAGCAATAAAGAGTTTGCACAAAGGCGTAGTAACTTGATGGCAAGAATTGGTGATGACGCAATCGCGATTATTCCATCTGCTGATATAAGATTTCGTAATAGAGATGCTGAATTCAGCTTTCGACAAGATAGTGACTTTCTTTATCTGACTGGATTTAATGAACCAGAGGCTGTTGCGGTTTTGGTGCCGGGTCGAGAGAAGAGTGAATATATTCTCTTTTGCCGAGAGAAAAATCCTAAAACAGAGCTTTGGACAGGTCGTATGGCAGGGATGGAAGGTGCAGTTGATAATTATGCCGCTGATGATGCTTTTCCAATTGAAGATATTGATGAAATATTACCGAGTTTGATGGAGAATCGTAGCAAGGTTTTTTACAGTGTCGGCAATAATCCCGAGTTCGATAAAAAAGTTATTTCTTGGGTGAATTCATTACGTACGAAAGTACGAAATGGCGTACAAGCTCCACATGAATTTATTTCACTGGATATTTTTCTGCATGAGTTGCGTTTGTTTAAGTCAGAAATGGAACAGAATCTAATGCGTGATGCGGCTCAAGTTTCTGTTCGTGCACATCAAAATGCCATGAAAAAGTGCCAAGCTGACATGATGGAATATGAGATTGAAGCAGAATATCTGCATGAGTTTAAAAGATCTGGCATGACAACCGCCTACACATCTATTGTTGGTGGTGGTGAAAATGGTTGTATTTTGCACTATGTCGATAATGATGCTGAACTTAAAGATAATGATTTATTATTGATAGATGCAGGAGCTGAAAATCAAGGCTATGCCAGTGATATTACACGTACCTTTCCAGTTAATGGTAAATTTACTGAAGCACAACGTCAGCTCTATCAGGTTGTGCTTGATGCACAGTATGCAGCGATTGAAGTAGCTAAGCCTGGAAGTCATTGGCTTGATCCGCACGATGCCGCCGTTAGGGTTATTACGGCGGGCTTATTGGAGCATGGTTTATTGTCAGGTAACCTTGAAGAGTTAATTAGTGAAAATAAATATACTCCATTTTATATGCATAAAACAGGGCATTGGCTAGGGCTTGATGTTCATGATGTGGGCGAGTATAAGGTTAAGGATGAATGGCGTGAGCTTGAGCCTGGTATGGTGTTGACAGTGGAGCCGGGGTTATACATTTCACCGAGTAAAGATGTTGATGAAAAGTGGTGGAATATTGGTATTCGTATTGAAGATGATGTTTTAGTGACTGAGTCAGGAAACGAAGTTCTAACCGCTGACTTGATTAAAGAAATAGATGATATCGAATCATTAATGGCTGGATAAAATGAATATCACTCCCAATTGTTAAAAAAACGGGGGGGTGCCATTCTTATTTTACATCAGGGTCCCCAGATATAAACGCGAATGAGGGTGCAAGTTTTAGGTTTCACCGTATATTTATAAAATCGTAGCTTCACTGATAGGTTAAGTGGGTATTTTTTGGATGTGTTGTGAAATCAAAGAGCTGTGCTATCGTCGTGCTCCTATCTGGGGATTCGGGTTCATAAGAAAAAAGGGTTTTAAATGAGCATAATAAATACAATCGCTGTGTTGATTTCACTTGCTGCGGTTTTTAGTTATATTAACTACAAATATCTAAAAATCCCCTCTACTATTGGCTTACTGGCGATAGCGCTTTTAATGTCCTTAGGTATTGTTTTACTAGGGAAAATGGGTATCCCTTTAGAAGAACAGGCTAAAACGCTCCTAAAAGGGATCGACTTTAATGAGACGTTGATGCAAGGCATGTTAAGTGCGTTGCTTTTTGCAGGCGCCTTACATGTGCATTTGGATGAGCTCAAAAAGCAAAAGTGGGTTGTGGCAATATTAGCAAGCGTAGGTGTTATCACTTCAACCTTTTTGGTTGGCTATGTCTCCTATTTTATTTTTGGTCTATTAGGCTTAGACATTCCGCTTATATACTGCTTATTATTTGGTTCTTTAATATCACCAACAGATCCTATCGCAGTGCTTGGTATATTGAAAACAGTAGGAGCACCAAAATCATTAGAGACAAAAATAGCGGGCGAATCACTTTTTAATGATGGTATAGCCGTTGTCGTATTTTTAGTTTTCTTAAGTATTGCAGGGGTAGGCGGGCATGGTGCACATGGTGAGGTAAATGCACTGAGCATTGCGACTTTATTCGCACAAGAGGCAATTGGTGGTGCAATATTTGGCTTTGTTATTGGTTATATCACCTTCCGAATGCTGGCGAGTATAGATAATTATCAGGTTGAAGTACTGATAACCTTAGGTCTCGTCTTGGGTGGTTATGCTTTAGCCAGCGCTATTCATGTTTCAGGACCTATAGCGATTGTAATTGCAGGATTGTTGATAGGGAATAAAGGTCGAAAATATGCAATGTCAGATAAAACCCGCGAGCATCTGGATAATTTCTGGGAGTTGATAGATGAAATTCTTAATGCAATGTTGTTTGTATTAATCGGTTTGGAAGTTCTGGTATTAACTTTCAATACGCAATATCTATGGGCAGGGATAATAATGATTCCCGTCGTATTAATTATTCGTTTTATATCCGTTGGCATTCCCGTCTCATTGTTAAAATTACGCCAAAGCTTTACTCCCAAAATAGTTCGCATTCTAACCTGGGGTGGTTTGCGTGGAGGAATATCCATAGCCTTGGTATTAACATTGCCAGAGGGTGAGAACCGAGAAGCCTTGTTGATGATTACCTATGTAATTGTGGTTTTCTCGATATTAGTACAGGGAATGACAGTAGGGAAGCTGATTAAAAACTAATCAGTTTTAGTCTATATGGCACCCCCCACCTTTTTAGAAGATTGAAATTCTTTTATGAGTAGTAGAAGATTGTTAACTAGCTTTAGGTGTTGCGCAGATGATATAGGATTTCATGGGTGATTATCCCCCTGTTTTCAAAAAGAATAAGGGCAATATTTCCATTAAGCCAGCACTAATAATACCGAGTAGTATTAGTGTAACTAGACCAAAGAAAATACCCGTAAATCTCCAGAAGTTGGCTTGGGAGCTGAGTGCTTTTTCTAATTGTTTTGTTTCTCTGTGCTTGATGAGTGGTTTTAGTGATACTGCGTACTTAAATAAAAAGTATGCAATGAAAAAGTGAATGCTAATAAAAAACAGGTTTACAAAGAGCATAGAAAACCTAGAGTCTTCAGCTGAATTAATAAATTGCACCACTGCTATTGTGACTATCAATAATGTGTAAAATAGGCCTAAAATAGATAAGAATAAAACCCAAGGTCTTGTGCGCTCTAGCTGGTGGATAACTGCATCGGAGACTTCTGAAGAATTTATATTTTCATTCATAGCAAGTTATAGTTAGTTGAAAAGATCCTATTATTACCATTTCAGAAATAAAATCAATAAGGCCATTCGCCAATATAGTTTCCACGGGGTGAGTAATTGCAAGCCCAAATTTGTGACTTGTCAGGGCAGACGGCTATCGCACAACCCACTTTCTGTGACTCGTGCCATACCATTTGGGTGTAGTGACCGCAGTCCTCACCTGTTTGGCATTTGTTGGTTTGGTAGTCATAATTACTTTCTTCTTCTGCCCAGGCTTTTACAATATCTCTTGGCGTTAATACCTGTTGTTTTACCGTGCCATTGCCAAAGTCTTCAGCGCTTGCCCAAAATAAATTCTCACCATGAGCCTGTTGGAAGTGCCCACCACCTTGGTTGGGGCGGTGAATCATGGCGCAGTTTTCAGTTGTAGCAAGATGGTTAACCCATTTTTGTGCATAGTTTGCCAGTGAGTTTGACCATGATAAGGGTTGCTGTTGATGTTTGGCGCGAACATTATTATGTGAGTCAATAATCCCCGAGAAACGAGCAGGTTCGCTTGCAAAGCTATTAGCGGTGCAAAACAGATAAAATAGAATAAGGATGTTTTTCATAAAGCAGTATGCTGATGTTGAAGAATAAACATCAGCATACTGCCTAAAATTTAAGCAGTCAGTGCTCTATAGGATTGACGGTTAAAGAATGCAGATAGAAATATAAAAAGGTCGTATTAATCAGACTTTGTCATTTCTTCGATCAATAAAGACTGACAAGTAATTGCCTTAGGTTTGGTTAATCCCATTAAATGCAACACAGTAGGTGCTATATTACTCAAACCACCACTGGTGCGTAATCGCCAATAAGCTTTGTCGATAATTAAACAAGGTACAGGGTAGACTGTGTGTTGTGTATTTGGCTCACCGGTGAAAGGATCAATATACTCATCACAATTGCCGTGATCCGCCGTTAGAATGACAGAGTAATCATTTTTAACCGCTGCATCTAACACGCGACCCACTTCAGTGTCGAGTGTTTCAACTGCTTTGATGATCGCCGCAGGTTTTGCAGAATGCCCCACCATATCGCCATTTGGGAAGTTCACAACGATAAAAGAGTGCTCTTGTTTATTGGCTGCATCAATAACCACATCTGCCAGCTCTTTAGCACTCATTTCTGGGCATTCATCGTAAGTGTGAACTTTGGGTGAATTAATCATAATGCGGTCTTCACCCGCATAAGGTGTTTCGCGTCCACCATTTAAAAAGAAAGTAACGTGTGCATATTTTTCCGTTTCTGATGTGTGTAACTGTTTGTAACCAGAAAGGCTAATTGCATGTGCTAAGTTGGTTGATGGGCGCTCTGGTGGAAAAGCCACTGGCGCGAGTAATTTCTTATCGTATTCTGTTAAACAGGTGACAACGATGGGTGAGTAATCACCACGGTCAAACTTATCAAAGTCTTCCATACCCAGTGCGGCAGATAACTGGCGAGGTCTATCATTACGAAAATTAAAAAATATTAGCGAGTCATCATTTTGTATTTTTTCAGCATTTGGCATGATTCTAGGAAATAAAAATTCATCCGTTTCATCGTTTGCATAGCCGTCTTCAATCGCTTGCAGCGGATCTGATGCCTCTTTGCCAATGCCGTGAATCATTGCGTCAAAGGCTCTTTGGGTTCGATTCCAGCGATTGTCTCTGTCCATAGCGTAGAAACGCCCTGTCACTGTAGCGACACTGCCGCCAAATTTTTCTAATGCATCAAGAACGGTACGAATATATTTTTTTGCAGATTTTGGTGAGGTGTCTCGACCATCAGTAATAATATGCACAACAGGTTTAACATCACGTTTGCTGCACATTTTAATCAAAGCACATAGGTGATCTACATGGCTATGAACGCCACCATCCGAAACTAACCCAACTAAATGAACGGGACGATTATTTTCTTTGGATAGAAAAATGGTATTGCGTAAAACAATGTTTTTCTTAAAGCGACCATCTTCAATCGCGTCATTAATTCGCACTAAATCTTGCTTAATAATGATTCCACAGCCAATGGTTAGATGGCCAACCTCTGAGTTACCCATTTGCCCATCTGGTAGACCAACAGCATCACCTGATGCTTGTAAAGTGGTGTGAGGGTATTTACCAAAATACTCATCTAATCGCGGTGTATTAGCCTCATGAAATCCATTATTTTTTTTGCTAGGGTTTACACCAACACCATCCATAATAACAAGCATGGTTTTACGTCGAGGGGCTGTTCTTACACTCACAAGCTATCCTGTTGGTTAATATAATAAAGGCTGAGCATGATAACTGGTTTAGGTGATAAAGGCACCCCCCCAGTTTTTATATAATTGAGATATATTCGGGTAAGTCCTAGAGTTAACTCGTGAAAACAAGCAGGTAAGCAATCCACCACATGACAAGTCCTATCACAATATTAAGCACTTTCCATGATGATGGTTTAGAAAATAACGGGATCAATAGTCGCGCGCCATAGCCCAATGAAAAGAACCAGATAAAGGAGGCACTGACTGCTCCTAGGGTAAATAACAGCCTATCATCAGCCGTGTAAGGCGAGGCAATGCTGCCAATCAGTAACACTGTATCAAGGTAGACATGTGGGTTTAAAAAGGTTAGTGCGAGTACCGTTGTGACAACGGTTTTGGTATTTTGTGACGTATCATCCGATGCGCTGTGTAATGTTTCATTAGATAAAGCCGCGCGAAAGCTGTTAATGCCAAATAAAATGAGATAAGCAGCACCAAACCATTTAATCGCATTTAACCAATTAGGGTGGTTTTCAACTATTTTACCAATGCCACTGGTACCAAGTGTAATCAGTAATGCATCAGAGAGGGCGCAGATGATGCAGATGAGAAATACATGACTTTTCAGTAAGCCTTGTTTAAGCACATAGGCATTTTGAGAGCCAATCGCGATAATTAGGCTGCCGCCTAATAGTAAGCCCGTTAAATAAACGCTCATCGTTTCAAATGCTTGAGGAAGTGCCCTTCGGCTAGTTTAAAGGCAAATACGATTGTAAATGTAATGGCTAAATAAAATACCCCGACACTAATAAATGATTCAAAAGGAGCATAATAGCGAGAATTAATTATTTTTGCTGCACCAAATAAATCGACTAATGTGATAACGCCTGCGAGTACAGTCGCATGCAACATAAAGATGACTTCATTGCCATACATAGGAATGGAGCGACGTAATGCGCTGGGTAAAATAATATGTTGGTATTGATCCCAGCGAGACATACCACAGGCTTGGGCGGCTTCGATTTCACCTTTGGGTGTTTGTAATATTGCGCCACGAAATATCTCAGCGGTGTAGGCAGCTGTATTAAGAGCAAAGGCGATAATCGCACACCAATATGCTTCTTTAAACACTATCCAGAGGACACTTTCACGTAGCCATTCAAATTGGGCTAAGCCGTAATAAATAATAAATATCTGAATAAGTAAGGGGGTGCCGCGAAAAATGTAGATAAAAATTTTCACTGGGATTCTAAACCATGCATTTTTTGAAGCGGCCATAATGGCCATTGGTATCGCAAGGAATAAACCAATAATTAATGAGATGATTAATAGCTGAAGGGTTAAGCCAAGACCTTTAAAAAGTAGTGGAAGATTATCAAGAATAATGGAGAAGTCCATATCAATTTCCCTCTACATTGTAACGGCGTTCTAACCACTTCATTGCGAGGTCACTGAAAGCAGTGATGAGCAAGAATAAGCCACCTACTAATACATAAAAGGTAAAAGGTTGGCGTAGTGTATCGCCTGCAACCTTGGCGCTAAATACCATGTCCTCAAGACCAATAACAGATACCAGTGCAGTTGTTTTGACTAATACTAGCCAATTATTAAAAAATCCTGGAATAGCGTGGCGGATCATGGCTGGGAAGGTAATGTGAATAAATACTTGAAAGCCTGTCATACCATAAGCGTGTCCCGCTTCAATCTGCCCTTTATGCACAGCCATTATTGCGCCTCGAAAGGTCTCTCCCATATAAGCACCAAAAATAAAACCTATGGTAAGTACGCCTGCAATAAATGGGTCTATATCAATGTAGTCCCAACCAAGTTTATCCCCCATATTATTGATTAAAATCTGACCGCCAAAGAAGATCAGCATCATCAGTACTAGATCGGGAATGCCTCGGATAACGGTGGTGTAAATGGTTGCAATGGTTTTGGAGATGGGGCCGCCATAGAGTCTTGCAGCGGCAGCGAGCATGCCTAAGAATAGGGCAAATAAAAGTGATAGCAAGGCAACTTCGACGGTTATGATCATGCCCTTTAAGATTAAGGGTAGGTAGCCACCGAATATTTCAGACATAGAATTTATGCGTTTTTTTAATATGGATTAATTGTTTAGGCCACCCTCTATTCCAACCAATCTAGTAATCGGTCGAAATAGAGGTGAGTGATTCTTAATCGAAGATTTCAAAATCAAAGTACTTCTTACGAATCACATCGTAAGTGCCGTCTTCACGAATGCCCGCGATAGCCTTGTTAAACTTCTCAGTTAATTCGGTGTCTTTTTTGCGTAGTGCTATACCGATGCCTTCGCCAAAGTATTTTGGGTCTGAGTAACTACCACCCACAAATTCGTAGTCTTTTCCTTTGTCGGAATTAATGAACTCAAGAAGTACAAATGCATCAGCAAAAACAAATTCAGCACGTCCAGCATTTAGGTCAAGGTAGGCTTCTTCTTGAGTGCCATAACGTTTGATATCAACATCTTCACCAAACTCACCCGTGATGAATTTATCAGAAACAGTACCGCGTTGCACACCAACACTTTTGCCTTTTAATCCTGCTTTTGAGATTTCAAAAGGAACGCCTTTTTTATGAATGAAACGTGCAGGTGATTTGTAGTAATGGTTTGTAAAAGCAACTTTTTCTTTGCGTTCATCCGTCATCGACATAGAGGCAACAATAGCATCATACTTTCTTGCTAAAAGTGCTGGTATAATACCGTCCCAATCTTGTTTGACTAGAGTGCATTCAACATCCATTTTTTTACAGAGTGCATGAGCAATATCGATATCAAAGCCTTCTAGTTTTCCATCTTTAGTGGTTTTACTAAAAGGAGGGTAGGCGCCTTCAACGCCAATTTTTACCGTATCTTTAGCAAAAGCATTTGTACCTAGTAGTAAGCAAAAGCTGAGCGCGATTGAGGTAATGGTTAATCTTCTTGTCATGATTTTCTCCTTATTCTCTTTGGATTGGGGGGTACTTCTATTAATAATCTTTTGAAATAAATTGTTTGAACTGTTTTGACTTAGGGGTAGTGAAAACTTCATTTGGTGGGCCATCTTCAACAATGATGCCTTCATCAAAAAAAATCACTCTGTTGGAAACATCGCGAGCAAAAGCCATCTCATGGGTAACAACCAACATGGTACGACCTTGTTCGGCTAACTCCTTAATAACGTTTAAGACCTCTTCCACTAATTCAGGGTCAAGTGCAGAAGTTGGCTCATCAAATAATAAAATATCAGGTTCCATAGCCAGAGCTCTGGCAATAGCGACTCTTTGCATTTGTCCGCCTGAAAGCTGTCCTGGATAATAGTGTAGCCTATCTGACATATTAACTTGATTTAAATATTTTTTAGCGCGCTGATTGGCTTCTTTCTTGGGTAGCTTTAAAGAGGTTTTGAGTGCGATGGCGACATTATTGAGAACGGTCATATGAGACCACAAATTAAACTGTTGAAAGACCATTGCCATGCGGGTGCGTAAATGGCGAATTTGTGCCTTGTCTGCTGTAATTTCTTCTCCAGATAGACTGATGGTGCCGCTAGTGGGTGTCTCTAGGAAATTGATGCAACGTAAAAAAGTACTTTTGCCAGAACCACTACGACCGAGTATAGATATAACGTCGCCTTTCTTGGCGTTAAGGCTAACCCCTTTTATGACTTCTAGGGAGCCAAAGCTTTTATGTAAGTTGTCGATTGTAAGCACAGAGTAATAGTTTTGATTAGTTAATCTGATTGTAGACCATGTTTCTGTTTTTATTTATGGAAACAGCTTTTTAATAGATAAACTTACCAGCTTCTACCAACAAAAAGGCTCTTAATACATCGGGAATGGGTGACATTGCTTTCTCCTTTGTGGCGAGTAGTAAAAAAGCTCTGGTATTAATCATGTTATTTGTCATCTGGTGCGTGCAAAGCTATTAAGCTGACTTCTTTCCTGCCTCATAAGCTTGTAGCAAGGCTTGTTTAAGGATTTCATGTTCATCTAGGTTTTCTATGTTCATGGTTTCTTTGGCTATAATGTGTAATTGTTTTGAAGTATTATTTTTTGAACGCTGCTTTTTGAAGCCTTCTAAATTAAACTCATTCTTGGATAAGAAATCTCCCGCAATTCCCGTTGGTGCACTAAAAGCTATGAGGGATGACTCTAGGATTTCATACTCATAAGAGTAACTATCAATTTTGTTAGTGGTTGCGACATGATGATAAAGTGAATCAAGTGTTTTCCCGCTGAGTATGAAGTCATCCAAATCAATAATGACCGAAGGGCTATGTTCTACACCTTTAAAAGAAAAAGGAATGCTGACCTTGATTGAATTTTTCATTTATTTACTTACTTTATTAAAAATAGCTTATTTGGTTAATGCCAAAAATAACTGTGGTAGTTTTTCTGGCAAGCGACTGACGTTATCAATAACGGTGTAATGCGAACCAAATATATCACTCACATACTCGTCTGCCTTAGGATCTAAGCTAATACAGTGGGTGTAAATGCCGTTCATATCCAATTCTGTGGTGGCTTTATGCGCATCTTTTATTAATAGCTGTGCATCTTCTACATCAATATCAGCTGGCTCGCCATCGGTAAGAATCAGCAACAGCTTTTTATCGGCTTTTTGCGTACTTAAATAATGTCCTGCATGGCGCATTGCCGCGCCCATTCTGGTTGAGAAGCCAGCTTCCATTTTTGCCACACGCGCTTTTACTTCATCATTCCAGCTTTCGCTAAAGCCTTTCATGTGTAAATATTTAACATCGTGACGCGTGTTAGAGAAGAAGCCACCAATAGAGAATTTATCATCCAACTGATCAATCGCCCAGCCCAATAATGAAACCGCTTCTTGGCTAAGCTCTAATAAAGTTTGCGTGCTCCCATGTGGGGTGTCGTCTAATGAAGCTGATAAATCCAGTAACAGCGTTACAGCAATATCGCGCCCATCATGTTTGTGACTCATATTGATACGTGGATCAGGTTGTGCGCCACTTTTAAAGTCGATTAACGAGCGAATCGCTACGTCTAAATCTAGCTCACTGCCCTCTTCTTGGTAACGTATACGCACATAATTTTGTGGTTTTAGCATATCGAGAATTTGCTTTAGACGTTTTGCTAAAGCGGAATGCTTTTCGAGAATTCGGTCAATATCCGCAGGGTTTCCTGGGGGATGTAAACTCTCGTACAAGCTCACCCAATCGGGTCGGTAGCTTTTAGTGTTGTAATCCCACTCAGGATAATGACGCGGTGGAAGCGCGTGAAGCTCTTCTTCATCTGATTTTTTATTTTCATGATCATCAAACTGCTCTTCTTCATCACCATCTTCGATAAACACCCAAAGACGACGA
>CAZWEA010000098.1:0-10827 GCA_964632635.1 uncultured Cocleimonas sp.
GCGATATCCAGCATACTTTGGGAGATCAAGCGACCTCACCTTAAAGGATCAGTTGAAGCTGTTGTCTCGCTCGGTTGGCTTTATGTAATCCTAAGCAAGCAATTTCTCTTTGAGTATTTCATTAACCTGAGCAGGGTTAGCCTTACCTTGTGAGGCTTTCATTACCTGCCCTACAAAGAAGCCAAAGACTTTATCTTTGCCGCTGCGGTATTGTTCTACTTGCGTGGGATTATTAGCAATAATTTCATCTATCATGCTTTCAATTGCACCTGAGTCGGTTATCTGCTTTAAGCCTTTGCTTTCTATCACTGCATCCGCAGCTGATTCATCGTTACCACTTTTACCTTTGCCTTCTTCTGCCCAGAGTTCTTGAAAGACTTCTTTGGCAATTTTTCCAGAGATCGTTTTATCCACTATCCGCTTGATCAAGCCTGTTAACATAGCACTGTTTACGGGTGATTCTGTAATATTCAAATCATTATTATTAAGATGGCTTGATAACTCACCCACTACCCAGTTAGCGGCTAGCTTTGGTTCATCACATGCCTTTGCGACTTCTTCGTAGTAGTCAGCTGTGGCGCGTGTTGCGATTAGAATTCCTGCATCATAATCACTTAAATCGTAGTCTTTCATGAAGCGTTCGAACTTTACATGAGGCAACTCAGGCAAGGTTTTTTTGACTTCTTCTAAAAATTCATCGGTAATTTCTATAGGAAGTAAATCTGGGCAAGGGAAGTAACGATAATCATTGGCTTCTTCTTTCGAACGCATTGAACGAGTTTCATTTTTATCTGGATCATAAAGTCGTGTTTCCTGAGCAACTTCACCTCCGTCTTCAATAATATCAATCTGACGCTCTATTTCGATATTAATAGCACGTTCAACAAAGCGGAATGAGTTGATATTCTTTAGTTCTGCACGAGTGCCTAATTCTTTTTGACCTTTAGGGCGAACCGAAACATTGGCATCACAACGAAAAGAGCCTTCCGCTAAGTTACCATCGTTAATTCCTAAGTATTGTACTAGTTCATGAATCTTCTTCATGTAAGCAACTGCTTCTTTGGCAGAACTCATATCAGGCTCAGAAACAATTTCTAACAACGGCGTACCAGAACGATTCAGGTCAATACCTGTCATCCCTGCATAATCTTCATGCAATGACTTACCTGCATCTTGCTCTAGGTGTGCACGGGTTATTCCGACGCGTTTGATCTCGCCATCTTCAAGAGTTATATCCATATGGCCTAATTCAACAATCGGTTTGTCAAACTGACTGATTTGATAACCTTGCGGTAGGTCTGGGTAGAAATAATTCTTGCGTGCAAAGACATTGCCTTTACCAATCGGTGCACCGATAGCTAAACCAAACATTGCAGCCATACGCACTGCTTCTGTATTTAGTACAGGTAAAACGCCTGGCATAGCAAGGTCAACTACATTTGCTTGAGTGTTAGGCTCTTGACCATATTCAGTTGATGATCCAGAAAATAGCTTTGATTTTGTTGAAAGTTGGGCGTGAATTTCAAGCCCGATAACTGTTTCCCATTCCATGTTATTTACTCCCCGAGCTATTTTTTTCTGTGTAATCAGTCGGCGCTTGCTTGTGCCAATCAGTTACCTGCTGATATTGATGAGCGATATTAAGCATTTTCGCCTCATCAAAATAATTACCAATAATTTGTAGGCCCACAGGCATTTTATTAACAAAACCTGCAGGTACTGACATTCCAGGCAAACCCGCTAGATTAACAGCTAAAGTATAAACATCTGATAAATACATGCTAATAGGATCATCAGATTTTTCACCAATTTTAAATGCAGTCTCAGGCGCCACTGGCCCCATAATCACATCGACTTTCTCAAAGGCTTGTTTAAAATCTTCACTGATCAAACGGCGAATTTTTTGTGCCTTTAAATAATAAGCATCATAATAGCCCGCTGACAACGCATAAGTACCCGTCATAATTCGGCGTTTCACCTCAGTACCAAAACCTTCACCGCGCGAACGCATATACATATCAGTTAAATCAACGGGGTCATCACAGCGATATCCATAACGCACCCCATCAAAACGTGACAGATTTGAAGAAGCTTCTGCTGGTGCGATAACATAATAAGAAGGCATTGCTAATTCAGTATTGGGCAAGCTGATTTCTATGATTTCAGCACCTAATTTTTTATATTCATCAATCGCGTTCTTTATTACCTCAGAGACATCGGCATTCAGTCCTTCGCTAAAGTACTCTTTTGGGATACCAATTCTCAAACCTTTTAAAGAATCATTCAAACCTGCTGAAAAATCAGGAACTGCCTTATCCACCGAGGTTGAATCTTTTTCATCAAAACCTGACATTTCTTGCAAGATTAATGCACTGTCCGCAGCAGATGTAGCAAACACACCCCCTTGATCAAGGCTCGATGCATAGGCGATCATACCAAAGCGTGATACACGTCCGTAGGTTGGTTTTATCCCAGTAATACCCGTGAGTGATGCTGGTTGTCTAATCGAACCCCCTGTGTCTGTTCCAGTAGCAAAGGGGGTAAGTTTTGCTGCAACTGCGGCAGCACTTCCACCCGAAGAACCTCCAGGAACACGCTCTAAATCCCAAGGATTTTTAACTGCACCGTAGTATGAGTTCTCATTCGATGAACCCATTGCAAATTCATCCATATTGGTTTTACCCAACATCGGCATACCTGCCGATTTAAGCTTTTCAACCACTGTAGCATTATAAGGAGCAATAAAATTATCCAGCATTTTAGAACCTGCCGAAGTTCGCACTCCATCAGTACAAAAAATATCTTTATGTGCCATTGGGATACCACAAAGTGCATTAGTTGGCCCTTTTGCGATACGCTCATCTGCCGTTTTAGCCGCCGCCAAAGCAACCTCTTCTGTAACGGTTATAAATGAATTTAAACCCGTATTATCGCTACCCTGCCCATCATATCTTGCAATGCGATCAAGGTAATATTGAGTCAATTCAACACTAGAAAATTTTCCCGTTTGCAAGCCAACGCTTAATTCTGCTAAAGATTTATTTTTCATTAGTCGAGTACCTTTGGCACTAAAAACAAACCATCTTCAGTGACAGGTGCATTGCTCATTAGTTTTTCACGTTGATTAATCTCAGTAACGGCATCAGCACGCAGTCGTTGCATCGCATCCTGTGGATGTGCCATAGCTTCTATTCCATCAGTTTTTGCCGCATTCATCTGTTCAACCAAACCTAAAATATTGGAAAGATCTTGTGAATACTGCTCAATGTTTTCTTCTTTAATTGAAAGCCGTGCTAAAAAGGCGATACTTTTCACTTCATCAGTTGTCAGGGACATGATTTTAACCGTGTTTTATGTGTTTAATAAGCGGGAAATTTAACATATTGGAGTACAACAGGGAAAGGATTTAGCCACAATAATAGATATTGGCACCCCCCCTCTTTTTGCATAATTCAAATGATAAAAACTACTTTTAGAAATTAAGCTCCTTAGGTCTCATCAAATCCTTCAACTTTGCATCATGCATAACCAACTGTGGCCATGGCACTGACACAATGATTTTTGCCACATTTCCAGTAGTGAATAACTTACCATTTTTTTGTCTTTTATTATTTATTGCTGATTCACCACATAAGTGAACTAATAAGTCTTCCATTGCTGGGTTATGACCAACCAACATCACGCTTTTAACCGTTTCTGGAAGAGCGCTAAGAATATGCAATAAAGTCACGGTGTAAGCCGCATATATCTCCTCATTCCATTCAATTTCACCAAGGGAAATATCTAATTGTTCACAGTATGATTCGCAGGTCTGTTTTGCCCGAAGTGCGGGTGATGAGATTATTTTTTCTGGCTTTATTTCTAAGTGATGAAGCTGTTTTCCCATTTTTTCAGCATCAGTAAAACCCCTATTGCTTAAAGGTCGATCAAAATCATTGGAAGCGTCACTATTCCAAGATGATTTTGCATGCCGTGCTAAATAGATTGTTTTCATAGACATCGTCTAATTATCAAAAAAAGGCGGGGGTGCCATATAGTTTTAAGCAAACTTACAGCGCTTAATATATAAATAATATGTCTATAAATCAATGCCTTTCTGCGCTTGAATCCCATCCCGATAGGCATGTTTAACATCTGCAATTTCAGAAACTGTATCTGATATTTCAAGTAATTCATCATCAGCGGCTCGCCCCGTAACAACAACATGTTGCATCTCTGGGCGTGATTGAATATCACTGAGTACTGTCTCTCTATCAAGGTATTTGTAATTGAGTAAATAAGTAAGCTCATCCAAGACGACTAAATCATATTTTGAGTTGCTTAACATTTCACACGCAACCTTCCAGCCTTTTTCAGAGGTAGCAATATCTTGCGTTCTATCTTGTGTATCCCAAGTAAAACCATCACCGAGGACATGCCAATCACATTCTTTTTGTTTTGCAAAAAAGGCTTCTTCCCCCGTATCTGTTCGGCTTTTAATAAACTGGCAAACGCCCACTTTCATGCCATGTCCTAGAGCACGAGCGACCATCCCAAAAGCAGAGCTGGATTTTCCTTTGCCATTGCCTGTTAATATCAGTAGTAAACCCTTGCTTTTATCAGCTTTTGAAATAGATTCATCAATGACTGACTTTTTCTTTTCCATGCGCGTTTTATGGCGCTGTTGTTTACTCTTACTTTGATTCATAGTTCAATTATCTAAAAAAGGTGGGGGTGCCATTAAGGGAAGATCGCTACAAGGGAGCACCATTCCAGCTCACTTCGTGAAAAATAGCGACAGTTTTTTCTGCGCTTAAATCTAATCGACTTAATCAGGTTCTCCTTAAGGAACCTCAGCATAACTCAAGAACAAAAGGGAAATGAGGTTAATTTAGCGGTTGCTTGCAGAGCTTATGCTTTAGTGAGCAAGATGAGCGTTCTATATTTTTTAATATTTCAGTAAGATGCAGAAAATCCTTCATAAATATATTCTACCACTCATAAGTAAAAATATTGACTGTAATCGTTAGGATGACTATGGTGTTACACAGTTAATGCAATCTACAGCCAATGGTTTAGATTTTATTAAAAAATCTCTGATTAAGTCGATTAGAATTTAGCACAGAAAAATGCAGCAGCTTATCAAGCTAAAAACAATTGGGCTAAGCCAGAGATGCCTTTAGCTAATAGTCGGAAACATAATACTAAAAACAATGAAGATGATAGTGCCTACAGTATGCAATATTAGAACAAGATTAAAAAATTGCTGACTTTTAAATTCAGCAAGGCCAATCCTAAACTTAAAAATCATCCAAGAATAACCGCAAGATACAGTGAGAAAAATGAACGAAGAAACAAATAATCCCTATAGTATCGATACCGAACCAGAGTCAACCAGTGTATTTGATCGCATTGGAAGAATCGCACGCTTACGTTATTTTATCTTTGTACTTCTAACAATTATTATACCCGCAGTGGCAATAACTTCGGCAGTAGAAGTGATCAACTTCAATAACCCTTACACTACTTTTTTCCTTGTCATTGCACTCTATACCTTAATCGTCTTAAGTATATTAATTTATTTAACCATTAAGCGTTGTCATGATTTTAATAAACCTTGGTTTTATAGTTTCTTTTTACTTTTACCCATCAGCATACTTGCCTTTTGTTTTATTCCTGGAACGGATGGAAATAATAAATACGGTTCGCAAACCGAGCCTAATTCTTTATTATTAAAGTTTGCTAGTTTTGCGATGCTCGCAGGAGTCCTTACTTTTACATTTGGCGATAAAATATACCAAACCTATAACACGGCTCAAGCAGAAAGACTCATTGCTGAAAAAATCAAAAAAGAAAAAGATGCAAAAGAGAAAGGAAGGTTAGTTTTTGCGATTAAAACGCGCAAGTGGGATGAGGCAGAAGCATTAATTTCAGCCAGTATAAACCTAGAAGTCGTTGATCCTGAGACCGAACGATCCCCACTGCACTTGCTACTACTCCAACAAGGCAGCAATATTAACAAGGTACTCGTACCCTTGTTGATCGAAAAAGGAGTTAGCTGCGATGTACCTGACAACTATGGCGTTACACCCTTAATGTTAGCCACAGCAAATGGAATAAAAATGGTTAAACATATACTTAAATGTGGCGCAGAAATTAATGCTCAAAATAAAGATGGCGACACAGCTTTACATTATGCATCTTTAGAGAAAAACGAAAGGATGATGGAGCTTCTATTGGAGTCTGGTGCAGATTACGAAATTGAAAACAATGCTGGGAAAATTGCAGAATAATTAGCGTTTAAGGAAGCTCTGATTAAGACATCAGATTAAGAATGAGCCTGCCCAGCAAGGTTACGACCATATTTAACAGCAAGATGAACAATCGCAACAAACCCTAAATAAACAGCCGTTGTTTTTAAGTAACTCGGTAAATATTGAGCCACACTTTGTGCATAATGAATAATGCTCATTTCTTCAAACTTTGCTGAGAAGAAGTAAAAACCTGCATTAGAAATCAAAAAGCAAACCGCAACACCAATGAATCCAGCGCTTATAAACTTAAATGCACCCTGCACGTTTTCCTCATAATGTTTCGCAAACCAATGACCTGCAAACCACATCGACGCATAGGCTGGGATCAAAAAAGGATAGGCTGGCGTAAAGCAATAATGAGTACCACCTTGAGCATCAATCACCACTAAATCAATTATAAATGCTGCCAGAAAAAAGAGTGGAAAAGCAAGCCTTGTAAATGAAGCTCCTCGAAGATAAAAACCAACTAAGAAAAATATTGCCCATGATGCATCTTGTAAGTGAGCGGTGATATTGCCACGGGTTAAGATCATGGCAAACAATAACAAGCTACCAATAATAATTTGCTGCTTGTACTTTAAATAAGTTGTTGTAGATGTATTCATGGCATTCCCAAAATTAAATAGGCTATAACAAAGCATCTTATTATAGCCTATATATTGTAATCTAGTTTAAAACGACTGTTATTTATAACTTAAAGTAAAATATGCCCCTCGACCTGTTGTATTAAAACCTTGAGCCAATTCATAATCTTCATCCGTCAGGTTTTCTATACGCAAGCCTAAATCGAGGTGTTTACTTAATTTATGTTTTACTGAAAAATTAACTAAACCATATGATGGTAATGAGACGCGCTTTGCTGGAAAGGCACTAAAGTCATTATCTTGACGTGAACTTGAGATAATGGCATCAATACCCACATGAGTACGGTTAGTCATCGCCAAGCCTAAGTTTGCCGTAAACTTACTGTTAGGGCGGCGCACAAGAGGCAGATTATTGCTGACATCATCGGCTCGCTGGAAAGTTGCACCCAATGCCCAATCCAGCTTACTCGCATTACCTTTATAACTAAGCTCAATGCCTTTTAAAGTAACTTCGTCACTATTGACAGCTTGATTATCAGTACCTGTAAAGCTCACCATATCTTGAATTTCATTTCTAAAGATATTAGCTTCTAAACGGTGGTTTTGAGAAATCTTAGATTTAACTCCAATCTCAAAGTTCTTGGATGTCTCAGGGTCTAAATCAGGATTTCCTGCAAAAGCGGTTACACCAGCAAAGTTTACAAAACCTGGTGAGAATAGATCATTAATACTTGGCGCTCTAAAACCTGTTCCGTAACCTGCATAAACTGTGGTGGACGGGTTGAGCTTATAACCCCCTGATATTTGACCTGTAAACTCGTTTCCAAATTCACTATGATTATCCAAGCGTCCTGCCAAGTCTAGGTTAAAACCACCTAACTGATTACTATAATTAGCATAAGCTGCCTTATTACTAATTTTGTCAGAAAAGTTAGTAAAACCACCCGTTGTACCTTTATCTTCTCGATAATCTAAACCTAAAATCAAAGTTGAACGATTTGAAAGTTTAATATCATTTTGCCAGTTGAGCGTCTTGCGTTTTGTATCAAATATAGAGTCACCAAAACTGGAACTACTTAATAGCTCATTTTTACTCTGGCCAAGCGTAAACTTCTGCTTCCAACGTGCCGAAGAATTAACCTCAACAGTCGCTTGTAATGTTTCTACATCCGTTTCAGAAACACCTTGATCAAATTCAACATCATTATTACTTGCAAGTGCATTAAGCCCTATTGATATTTTATTGTTCAACTGATGCGACACTGCCATGTTAATGCTTTTCTTTTTATTACTATCATCATCGGGGTTAAAAACAAATGCCCCAGCTTTTTTGTTAGTAGCAGAAAAACCATCGGTATCTTCAGCAGATGCATTAAAGGAAAACTTAGTCTTAGCAGTTGATTTAGCAAAACCTACTGATCCGCGAACAGTGCTATATTTTCCAAATGTGAGTGAACCATAAACGCCGCTACCGCTATCAGCATTCTTGGTAAACACCTGAATCACGCCACCTATCGCATCAGAGCCATACAATGCCGTACGCGCACCACGAACGATTTCAATCCGTTCAACCTGATCAATCGGCAAAGAGCTCCAATCAAAAGCACCAGATGTAGCAGAAGAAACACGCATACCATCAATCAAAACTAATACTTGATCACTTTCAGCGCCACGTAAAAACACACTACTAAGGCTGCCCGCGCCACCATTTCGAGAAATATCAACCCCTGTTTGCAAACGCAATACGTCGATGACATCTTGAGCCTGAATCTGCTCAATGTCTTTTCGGGTGATAACAGTAACAGAAGCCAAAGTATTCTCGACGGGTTGTAAGCGTCGATTGGCCGTTATGGTAATTTCTAAACCACCGTCTTCGCCAATTTTGACGGCATCATCTAAACCGTCCTCAGCTGAGGCAACTTGAAATTGAGTTGAAAGAATAATAAGAGGGAGTGCTATTTTCATAGCAGTAAGATTGGATTTCATTGTATAAGTCCTAAGAGCAGCACCCGCCGTGCTGGTAATAAAAATAGATAAACCATCAAGTTTATCTGCCTAGCTATTAGGCCGGTCTCCGGGCTTATGAGTATTAAATGCTTTACCTTCCCATACACAAAGTACAGTGGTTAAACAAAGCATCTTATCTATATGGCACCCCCCCTGTTTTTGAACAATTGTAATTAATAAACACAATTATCTAAAAAAGGGGGGGGTGCCATTTAGCAATTTTAAGTCTAATAAAAAAACTTAAAACCTAACTCAATTACCGTTGCGGGGGCAGCGCTGGAATCGCTAACAATTAAAACAGCTCACCAGCTTCCCGTTTAATCTCACTACAAATTCGTAATGCGACACCTAAAAGCGAAGCGAAGGATAAAGTGTTTATCTTTTGAAGTCTATATCCATTAGTGTTCGTATTTTTTACAAGTAGGGCTTCATCACATCCTCTAAATGTGAAATCAAAAGAGGATCCATAAACTGATATTCGTCAGGAATGTCAAGAATATGAATCGTTTTACGCTCAACTGCTTTTCCAAAGTTAGCAATTATTTTGCTCTTATGCTTTTTCTCCATCACAAAAATTAAATCAGCCCATTGAATATCTTTAGTTGAAATTGAATGTTTTGCTTTTGGACTGGTGCCAGCAGAACGAGAACTATAGCCTTTATCCCTGTAAATCTTCTCAGCTGTCGGACTACGCCATTTATTACGACTGCACACGAATAACAAATTACTCATTGATTAAACACCAGCGATTAATGATTTAAACAACACATTCAACGCCTTCATATCCTCTGCTTCACGTTCTGGAACATCGGCATAATCTTCAAGCCGTTCAAGTTCTCTTTCAATAAAGTCATTAATCGCAGGAACCTGTGGAATCAGATCTTTTTCCATACTGGCTTTTTTACGACTTAATAGTTTTTCGATTTCATTACTCAGTGCTTGATTGTCTTTCACAAGGGTTCTCAAAATATCAAACTCTATAGGTGCAGGCTCATTTTTTCCTTCCAACCATTTTATTGCTAGCAAAGGACGTAGTACGTAAAAATACTTTTTCAAAGGAACAAGGTCTTTTCTTAAATAGCCACGATAGTTGGTTTTTGCCATGTGTTTGTAATGGTAAATACCTTTTTCATGCGCGTAGATACTCGGCAATAACGCCCTAACACTTTTAGAAAAGATGCCATCATCGACATACACAATGGGCGATTGAATCCATTCCACAAAAGCAGGATTCGACTTCCAGAAAAGCATTAAAGCTTTGCGAATATCCCAGCCGTTTATATCAATTTCATCCACTATTGGATATTCGATAACATCGCGTTTTCCTTCTACATTGATATCTAAATACCAATCTTGAGGGTGAGCGTAAATAAAGCGCACATCGTAATCACTATTAGGCGAAGCAAATCCCCATGCACGACTACCTGATTCTATGGCGAATAAAACTTTTACATTGTGCTCTTGCTCAGCAGCTTTTATGCGGCGCATGATTTCTGTTCGTATTTCTTTATCTATTGGGTCTTTCATGGTTATTCACCTTGTTAATTTTTCTTAAAAAAAGCTTCATTAGGATGCGGTACTCTCTCTGCCATTTCCGCCATATGCATTTTTTGCTTTTCTTTTGCTTCTCTAATTTTTTTTCTGCAACGTCGGCAACGTACCGCGGTTGAATCAATATGACCTTTAGCCATTTCATACCACCACTTTTGTTGCTTTGCTGTCCAGATTTCATCAGAACCACAATCCCTACACTTGTAAACTTTATCAATATAAAACTGAGGCAATAAGCCATAGGTATTATTATGAGCTAACTGACTATGATCTGCTTTTAATGCACCTTTAGGCATATTTAAAATATTAGAAACATCAATTTCTGCATTCACTTGAGCTTTGTTACGGCGCTTCTCTTTTATTTCTAAACGTCTTTGTTTTCCGCTTTTCAT
>CAZWEA010000099.1:0-9425 GCA_964632635.1 uncultured Cocleimonas sp.
ATTTGAGATAGCACTGTTCCACTTGAACTATCATTATCAGCATCGATTTCCTCGCTATGTACTAGATTAACTTTCATTGACATTTCGCTATCAGTGTATGCGGTATTTGCTGCAGTGATTAATTGATTAATTCGTGACTGCACTGCGCTGACACTACCTAAACTACTTACAAGTTCTGGTGTATACAAAACCATGATATCAATTGTCGCTATACCTGCGGGAGCAGCATTTGCTGTTGGGAAACTTCTTTGATCATCGTTTTGAGTATTTTCAAATCTAGAAATATCAGGAATAACTCCATCATTTTCATTGCCTGAGGCTATGTAGTTCTTAAGGTTATTGGGTGTTAGCAGATATTCTTCATTATTTTTAATTTCTATTTTAAATAAGCCATCTGCTGTATTGATTATTGCATTACTGCCATTGCTACCCTTAGTAATAATCACTCTGTTTTCAGAGCTATCAATATATCCAATTAAACTCGTGTCATCATTGGAGTGAGTGGTTTTCTTTTCAATCGTAATTCGATAGGTTTTATCTTGGTTTTTAAATGAAATACTATCGCCAATTTCAGCATGTTGAATATCAGAATTAACGGTAACTTGAGTTCTAATATCTATTGAACTGCTTTTTTCTAAGGTTGAGGAGTTGATTAACAGTCTAAAATCTTTTGCACTAGCATTTGATGCATTAATTAAAAAAATGAAAATGATAACTTTAGATAAAGCAATAAATTTATGGTAGGCAATACTATGATTTTCAATCTGAAATTCACCAAGAATCGAATGTAGTTTGAGGTTTCTAATCATTTGCGGTGTTTAAATACTCCGATTGGTAATACATTCATGCAATTGTGTAAAAAGGGTGGGGGTGCCATTATATGATAACTATCACAAGTATAACCGACTGTGCTACTAAACTATAAGAAAGTCTGCTGATTAAAAATATTTTGTAAAAAGTATAAACCAAGGACACAAACTAAGGCTGAAATAATCGGGGTTAATACCCAACCTAAGCTGATAGATCCTAATACGCGCCACTGAATATTTTTACTCCCTGTGAATAAACCAATGCCTATGACCGCACCAACAACAGCTTGTGAGCTAGAGACGGGTACTAAGGGTATTGTTGGTAAATTTGCTCCTTTTAAAAAGGCTTCTAGCCCTTGTGATGCAAATAAGAAAAGAACAATGGAATGTGCAGTTACCACTACCCATGCGGATATAGCAGATAGTGGAACGAGGTCCTGTCCAACGGTCATCATCACTCCTTTTGAATAGGTGAAAATCCCAATGGCTATAGCAATGGCACCTAATAAAAAGAGTTGCTGTATCGAGCTAAAAACAAAAAGATCGCCAACGGTAAAATCAGTAAATGGGTTTGATGAAACAAAAACCCCCATGACATTGGCTATGTTATTTGCCCCAAGACTGTATGCACCAAATGCACCAGCAAGAATTAATGCCAATCTTGTATAAGCATCCAACCTAATCAAATGCAGTTTAGCTTTCCTGATAACTTTTTTAACAAAAATAAAAAGTGGCACCGCAATAAACCCAGCAAGTAATGGGCATGCCACCCAGGTTAGGAGTATTTTCCTTAATGTTTCTGAGTCTGTAGGCTTCCCACTAAAAATATTCCAGCCAATAATGGCGCCCACAATTGCTTGACTGGTTGATACGGGTAAGCCACGTTTTGTCATCCAGTATACCGTCATGGCTGCTGAAAGTGCCGCCATAAACGCGCCGGGTAGGGCATTGATAGCGCCTAACTTACCTAAGGTATGAGAGACTCCAGCACCAGATACGACTGCACCTAAGATTACAAAAACACTCGCAACTATTGCAGCGGTAATAAATCTCACCATCCCTGTGCCGACTGCAGTACCAAATATATTTGCCGCATCATTAGCACCTAGTGCCCAACCTAGAGCTAATCCACTTAGGAGGAAAAAGAGTACCGTAAGATCCATACTAGATTTTTCTTTTAATGGTCATAGCCGATAGGAGGTCAGCAACATCTTCAGCTGTGTTTGCTAATTCGTCTATGTGTTCAATAAAGTAGGCTAAATGTCGCCTTCTGGCTAAGCCTAGTGAACTTGAAAAAATTTGCCGCTGAACTTTGGTGCTGATTTGGTCAGCCTCTGATTCATAAAACATAACCTTGGTTACGTGATCTCTTACTGCATCAATATCTCGGAAAAATGACCTAACAGCATTGACTAATGATTCGACAGAAAGAATGGCAGTATTGGAAAGTTCAAGGTATCCCGCATGGTATTCTTTAGGGATTTTGGGTGCTTGAATAGAAAAGCGGAAGAGGTTGGCTTCGTAAATATTAATAATATCATCGACGTGCTCAATTAAACTGAGTACATCTGACCTGAGGTCAGGAATTAGAGTTCTTTCTAGTAATTGTGTTTCGAGGTTACGTCTTAAGCTGTCTGCATTTTGCTCAACTTTTAGAACACGTTGCAGGTAAATTTCAAAATCTTTTTCAGGGCCTTGTTCAAAATAGATTTGTTGTGCTTTAGCATAGATTAGCCCTGCCTCCGTGACCATATCTAAGAACTGGTCAATTTGGGCTTCTATTTTTTTTGTTCTACCAAAAACTGACGGAATATTCTTGCCAGAAAATAACATAATTTCTCTGCTCTTTATTAGCCTCTATTAGAAACTAGAGTAGTAGTTTTTTTGAAAAAAACAGGAATTATGTATTAATAAGTATTATTAAATAAAAATGATGTTTTTTTATTTGATTTAAAAACAATAAGTTACTTGAATAAACTTAGTTAATATTTTTAACTAAGTTTATTCTGGAGTTCTACTGATAATATTCTCTAACAGCCTCACCGATACGATTTAAGGTATCAGTGAATATAGCATCATCTTCTTGTAATAGTGTCATTCTGAAACCATCTAAGTCTGAACCAAAGCCACTAAGTGGAACCACACAAACACCTTTTGAGCCCATTAACTCATAGGCAAATTGGAAGTCATTATTGTTAGCCAGTGTATTTTCACTCTTTTCTAGTTTATCCAATTCCAAGCGGACGACTTTATTTACGGATTCAAGTGAATTTCTTGGTAGATCTAATAACTCAACGACGAGATAAAATACGCCTTTAGGTTTATTCACTCTAGTTTGGGGGATGTTTTCAAAAAAGGCACAGGCTTCATCGGCACGTTTCTGGTATTTGTCGATACGTGATTGTAAGTAAGCATCATATTCAGGGTGTTGATAAAGATAGGGTAAAACTATTTGCGGCAAGGTTGTTGAACAAACTTCAAGCATTTTGGTTAATAGTATGACTTCGATAAAGCCTTTAAAGTCTTCGTCTTTATCAGCATTATAAATCTCTATCCAGCCACAACGTGAACCCGGCCATGGAATATCTTTACTGATACCTTTCATGCTGATGCCAGGAACGTTACCAATAATCTCATGTAATAGTGTCGTCTTTACCCCGTCAAAGGTCATGTGATGATAAATTTCATCAAAGATTAAAAAACAGTCATATTTTTTTGCTATGGCTACTATTTTCTCTAGGGTTTCCTTTTTGTACACACTTCCTGTGGGGTTATTGGGGTTTATCACCAATATTGCGACAACGTGGTCGTTATATTTTACCTTATTTTCAATTTCTTCAATG
Organism: uncultured Cocleimonas sp.; assembly: GCA_964632635.1. Lineage (GTDB taxonomy): Bacteria > Pseudomonadota > Gammaproteobacteria > Thiotrichales > Thiotrichaceae > Cocleimonas. The sequence continues at coordinate 3,653 of CAZWEA010000099.1, forward strand.
TTCGGTTCCCAGTCATTTTCTGGATCTAATCCATAACTAATGAAGGAACAACCTGCATGCATTGATTCAGCTGTTGCATGTGAAGGGTAGGTTGGAGAAGGAACTAATACCCTTGTTTCTTTAGGTAAATTGTTCATCACTTTATTAATGGCTTCGCCTAGACCATTAAAAAATAGTATGTCATCGACAGTACATTTTTTCTTATTCGAAAAATTTTCTAGTACATATTCGCGTGCTGCTAGGGCTCCACGGGTGTCTGTATAGGCAAAACTTTGATCTGTTGCGACTTGCTCTTGGACGACATCATGCATCCAATCTGGTACATGTTCACCTGCAGCGACTGGATCACCTATATTTTCCCAAACCATATTGAAGTCTCCCAGTTTCTCAAACTGTTTACCAATAGTAACAACTTCACGAATGGGGTAGCTTAAAAGTGCGCTGTCTGCGCGTAATAGGTTTTGTCGCATGATGATAATCTTCTTCTAAATTAAAGGTCAAATGTTAGCAGATTTAAACTCTGCTTTACTAAGTAATAATTTTACTTATAACTTTTCAAAGTACAATTTGATCAATGATATTACAATGGCTGAATAGTGAAATGCAGATGTCGGGCTATATTAAAGCAGCTATTGCAAAATTTTGGTTTGTGACAGTTCATCCATTTGATGATGGTAATGGACGTTTATCGCGTATTATTGCAGAGCGTGTTTTGGCTATCAGTGAGTCTTGCCCAATTCGTTTATATTCAATATCCTATGAAATTGAGAAAAATCGTAACGTATACTATAATTTGTTAGAGATAATGCGACTCATAAGATAAATAAAAGCATAGATTTAAGTGAATGGATAATCTGGAGACAGATGATTTTGAATCAATCGGCATATCTAGAGGCAAATATAAAAGTCTGGCACATACAACAGATATTACTGCTGCGCGTGATTTAATAGAGAAAAATGTTCTCAGACCCATTGGCGAAGGTCGGTCTCGAAGATATTTAATTAAGACTCAGTATGATTGAATTTTTAGTTTTTATCACAATATATAGTTTTTATCACAACATACAATAAGGATGCACAATGCATTCTAAATACTTAAAGGGTTAAAAAGGTTAATAAATGAAACGTATTTTTTTATTACTCGCAACAAATTTTGCAATAATGGCAGTACTTGGCGTAGTTTGGAGCGTGCTAGACGCATCATTCAACTTAACTGAAAAGTTTATGGCAATGGGGCTTCCAGCGGGGATGGGGTATTACGCCGTGATATCTATTGCTCTGGGATTCGGTGGTTCTTTTATTAGTTTATGGATGTCTAAAGGCGCGGCTATTCGTAGTATGGGTGTTCAAGTGATTGAGAACCCAACAAGCAAACAAGAGCGCTGGTTATTTGATGTGGTAAAACGTCAGGCAGATAAAGTCGGAATTGATATGCCTGATGTGGGAATATTTCATGAGCCTTCACCGAATGCGTTTGCTACAGGAGCACGCAAGAATAATGCCTTAGTGGCTGTGAGTACGGGTCTATTAGAGCACATGAATGCTGATGAAGTTGAAGCAGTGCTAGGCCATGAAATGGCGCACGTGGCTAATGGCGATATGGTGACGCAAACCTTATTGCAGGGTGTTTTAAATACCTTTGTTTTCTTCTTCTCAAGAGTGATTGCACATGCAGTTAATGCCGCTTTAAGTAGAGGAAATAGTAGAGGTAGCAGCTATGGCATGGTTTATTTCGGTGTTTCCATGGTGGCTCAAATCCTATTAGGATTCCTTGCCAGCATGATCGTTATGTGGTTTTCACGCTATCGTGAATTTCATGCGGATAAAGGGGGGGCAGATTTAGCGGGTCGTGAAAAAATGATTGCCGCTTTACAAAAGTTACAGCAAGTCAGCCAACCTCATGATTTACCAGGTGAAATGGCAGCGTTTGGAATCGCAGGTGGTTTGGGTGATGGCATGAAAAAATTATTTATGACACATCCTCCATTAGAAGAACGTATCGCGGCTTTAAAAGCAGCTAAGTACTAGAATGAGACAAGCATATATTTTTGTAATGATTGAAAGTATGCTTTAATCTACTATTAGAAATATAAGTAATAAATAATGTCAGAGAATCAATGGTCTACTTATGTAGACAGCTCATACAACGAAAATCAAAGTGATCATCCGCAGGATCTCTTTATAGAGCGTGATGGTGTGAAATTTGCAGGGACACATCTTATTCTTGATTGTTGGGGAGCATCACGACTTTCTGATATTAAACATATTGAATCCGCACTACGTGAAGCTGTTGATGTTACGGGTGCAACCTTATTGCATATTCATTTGCATCATTTTACCCCTAATGGTGGTGTTTCAGGTGTTGCTGTTTTGGCTGAATCACATATTAGTATTCACACCTGGCCCGAAAGAGACTATGCAGCATTAGATATATTCATGTGTGGTGAAACTCAGCCAGAAAAAGCCATTGCTGTTTTTGAGAGAGCCTTTCAAGCTGCTTCAATAAAAGTGACAAGTCTTCAAAGAGGCACTGTCATTGAAAACAGTGAGGAATAAAACCCATGCAAACCATTAGAGAAATGAAGACTGAAGACGTTGATGCTGTTGTAAAAATCATCGCGTCACAAAGCGAAGAAGATGCAGAAGCAGCTGAGCCTAGCTACCGAGAAGTTGGCGGTATTATGGATCAATATGTGATTGAAGAAGAAGGTCAGTTGATTGGGGTTACAGGATTTGTTAGCCCACCAGGTTGTGAACAAACGCATTGGCTCTCTTGGACCTATATAGATGAAAATCATACAAATAAAGGGCATGGTAGAAAAATGCTTGATGAGTTACTTGAAGTCGTAAAAGATCAGGGTGGTCGTAAAATATTTGTTAAAGTAAGTGATTATATTGATGATGAAGATGGTGATATTTACGCTGCTGCTTTGCATTTGTATAAATCACTTGGTTTTAAGGTAGAATTAACTCATAAAGATTATTACACCGAAGGTGAGGCACAGATTGTTTTAGGTTTGCGCTTAAAAGATGAAGTCTCAAATTCTGTTGAACAAGAGCATTGCCCTGTCCAGTTTAATGCAGTTTTTGAAATAGATGAAACCGACGATGCTTATAGTTTTGGCTGGCACGATGAAGGTGAATCAGCATTTAATCAAGAGGATGTTCGAGTAGGGCTTGATCAAGTTAAAGATGATGAAGGGCGAGTAGTATTTCTGAGTTTTCCAAGTAACTTTATCGGAGTCAGGGAAACACTGCTTGCCTCGGGCTTTGCAAATGCAGGCGTTTTAGATGATTATTATGAAGATGGCATTCATGATCAGCACTTTACATATAGATTTTAAGTTTTAAACAAACATAGATAATAGAAACCAATGGAGACAACATAATGTTTAGTAAAGCAAAGTATTTTATATTTGGATTAGTCGGTGTATTTGTAATTTACACTTTAATGAATGATCAAAGTGGTGGTGTAACGAGAGCAGATCTTGATCAGGTTTTAAATGTGGCGTCTAGTTCTTTGGACTCAATGGAGGATGATACAGGTGTTACAAAAGACAATGCTATGGATAAGTTTGCTGCTACCTATTCACAAGATTTAAACCGAAGTGAACCAGCGTTACACTCTGGTGCGGTAGGAGTTGTTTCAAATTCTGATGGATCATTTGATGGTTTTGCTGATGATAATAACAATGCACAAAAAGATGAAGGCGAAAAAGACTTATTTAAACTTGAGATTGATTCTGAGAACAGCAAATTAATTGCATCTGATGAAACTGCTGTTAGAGATCAAGGATTTTCAGGGTCAGGTTTAATTGCAGGCATGTTAATTGGTAGCATGTTATCACGCCAAAGATCAGCAGGTAGAACACCAGCAGGCGGCAGAGCGACAACCTCGAAGGCAGCATACAAGAAAAGCACGAGTGCGCGTTCAAGAGCAGGTTCTGGTAGTCACTCAAGAGGAAAGTAACTTCCATTAAGTCCTATCCGTTTAGGGTAGAAATAAGCTTCTGATTATCTGGTTTTTTAACTGTATAATCAGGAGCTTTTTTGATCCAGTATAAAGGTAATCACGTTGCGCTCCTATTCAGAACTTAGCTCAAAACAAACAGGTATTCTCTTAATATCAATTTTAGTCGTTGCTCTTTGTGGCATTGCTTATGAGTTGATTATTAGTACTGTATCAAGCTACTTATTAGGCAATAGTGTTTACCAATTTTCACTCACCATTGGATTCTTTATGTTTTCGATGGGAGTAGGTTCTTATTTATCCAAATTATTACCCGGTAATGCAATTCAAAATTTTATAAGCGTAGAAATAGCTGTTTCACTCATCGGTGGTGTTTGTAGTTTATTATTACTGCTGTCATTTCCATTAGTAAGAGCCTTATACGAAACCGTCATGTTTAGTCTTATATTCATGATTGGCGCATTAGTCGGAATGGAAATACCCATTCTAACGGGGATTTTATCCGACAAACAAAGCGCCCGTGACTCAATAGCCAATGTTATGTCACTGGATTATCTGGGTGCATTGATTGGCTCTGTGGCATTCCCACTCTTGTTATTACCACAGCTAGGTCTCATACGTTCCTCATTTGCGATAGGTTTGATCAATATACTTACTGCACTTACCAATATTTATTTTTTTAGAAAATACCTAGACTCACCACGATTACTCACTAAAATATCATTGGCAATATTGGCATTACTAATACTTTTTACAATATTCGGAACACGATTGAGTAGTTTCGCAGAACAACATTTATATTTTGATCAGGTAATATATAAAAAACAAACCCAATATCAACGTATTGTGGTGACGAAATCAAATGGGACAAATGAACATCGTTTATATATTGATGGGCACATACAGTTTTCATCACGAGACGAATACCGTTATCACGAATCCTTAGTTCATCCAATATTAGCGATACCAGGAAAAAAAGAAAATGTACTTATATTAGGTGGCGGCGATGGACTAGCTGTTCGTGAAATTCTTAAATATGACGATGTTAAGCGCATTCATTTGGTTGATATTGATCCTGAAATGACACGGATTAGCAAAGATCTGTATATGTTATCAACACTTAATGAAAAAAGTCTTGAAGATCCAAAACTGGAGATCTTTAATCAAGATGCATTTAGCTTTATTAATAAACCTGGGATACTGTATGACCGAGTCATTATCGACATGCCAGACCCGCACAATGAAGCTATCAATAAACTCTACTCAAAAGAATTCTACACCATGATACGCAGACGTATGTCAGCAGATGGACTCGTAGTTTCACAAAGCTCATCCCCATTTTTTACTCGCCAAACATTCTGGGCAATAGAAAAAACCTTTGACGCTGTCTTTGATGACACCTTAAGCTACCACATAACAATCCCATCATTTGGCGTTTGGGGTTTTAATATGGCAAGAGTAAACCAAGTAATCCCAAAAGATTTCACCTTTGATATAGATACAAAATATCTAGATGCAAAAACAATGCAAGCAGCAATGGTATTTGGCAAAGATACACAAAAAGTAGAGGTACCTGTGAATACCATTATGGAACCCAAATTATATCAATTATATCTCGATGACTTGAAAATTTAGCGAGCTTCCCATTTTGTTTTCTAAAATGGTGAACTCGATTATGTCGCCGCTGTTTGGCGACGTGTCTGATCAACGTACTAATCTATGATTTTAAGAATTGAATTAGAGTAATCTTTACGAAGCTTCCCATTTTGTTTTCTAAAATGGTGAACTCGATTATGTCGCCGC
>CAZWEA010000099.1:9525-10755 GCA_964632635.1 uncultured Cocleimonas sp.
TGAACTCGATTATGTCGCCGCTGTTTGGCGACGTGTCTGATCAACGTACTAATCTATGATTTTAAGAATTGAATTAGAGTAATTTTTTACGAAGCTTCCCATTTTGTTTTCTAAAATGGTGAACTTAGCCGAGTACAGCGAGACAACAACTTTTGTCGTTTAAAAAGCTGACCTGCAAGGTGAGGTTGGTAGCCACATCATAATGTCGCTGTTGTTTGGTGATGTATAATCAGAAAAATAAAAACAATCTTCCAAATAAGGCGGGGGTGCCATTATAAATAATACTGAGTTATAGATGGCACCCCCCGTGTTTTTACAAGATTGTACTAGCAATTACGATAAAGTATAAATTCAATACCTTGAGCTGTAAATTTAAAAATTATTGCCTATTGATTTAAGGCTAGTTTAACACCTATGAAACCCATAAGGCCGCTCGCCACTCTATTTATATGTTTCTTAAACTTAGTGTAGAGCTTTTGAGATTTTTTAGTGGTTAAAAGAATTGAAACAGTAATATACCAACTAGCATCAATAACAAATGCCATAAGACTTAAAAAGATGTATGAATAGTTTGGAATTTCGGAAGGCAGAAATGCCATAAATATTCCACTAAAGACAATAGCTGTTTTGGGATTGCTGAGTTGAGTTAAAAGACCCAAATAAAATGACTTGCGTAGACTATTTTTATTACTGATTTTTGTAGAAGAAATGATAGAGTCATTGGCAGTTATCCAAATTTTGTAGGCTAGGTAGCAAAGGTATAAACCGCCTATAAATTTCAAACCAATATAAAGTTTAGGTACTGTTTCTAGTACGACAAACAATCCAAAACTAGCGACTAATGCAAAGGCTATTGAGCCAACGCCCATTCCTAAAGAAGTTGCAACACCGTGAGCACGAGATTTTTCCATTGCAGTTTGAGCAACGAATAAAAAGCTTGGGCCAGGGCTAATTACTCCAATAATTGAGGCTATAGCTATTGGGATTAAAAATAAATACTCATTCATTTTATTGCACCATATCAGTCAATTTAGACAGTATTTACTGATTATAGCTTATGGGTCTCTGATCAATTACAATTATTTTTAGTTTGCTAAAACTGCCGATATTTCCGACGAATGTCCATGTTTTTTGGTTAGGATTTTAATGACGTCAACCACTCATCAAAGTACTCTTTTTGATTTTCAACAGTTGATGGAATAACGTCAGCTCCCTCTTCAAATATAGGAA